>JAPHTE010000114.1 GCA_026196445.1 Lysobacterales bacterium | reverse complement strand
CTGGAGGCGGCAGAGGATTGCCCACGTTACGTCGGCAGGATTATTCGTGGTATCGATCCCAACGCTCCGACACCGTTGTGGATGGTCGAGCGCCTGCGGCGCAGTGGTATCCGCAGCATCAGCGCCAGTGTCGATCTGACCAATTACATCCTGATGGAACTCGGCCAGCCGATGCACGCATTCGACCTGGACCGCCTGCAGGGCAGCATCAACGTGCGCCGTGGACGTACCGGTGAGAGCATGGAATTACTGGACGGCAAGCTGGTTGGCCTGGACGATTCCATGCTCGCCATCTGCGACGAGGCCGGGCCGGTCGCAATCGCCGGGATCATGGGCGGGCTGGACAGCGGCGTCACCGAAGATACCCGCAACATCCTGCTGGAGAGCGCCTATTTCAATCCGGCCACGATTTCCGGTAAAGCCCGCTCCCTGGGTTTACAAACGGATGCCTCGCACCGTTTCGAACGCGGTGTCGACCCACGTGGCCAGGTCACGGCCATCGAGCGTTACACGCAGTTACTGCTGGAAATTGCCGGTGGTGAAGCCGGCCCGATCATTCACGCTGCAGCCGAGGACCACGTACCGGCGCGGAACCAGGTCCAGCTCAGGCATTCACGCTTGAACCGGGTGCTGGGTGTTGAACTGGAGGAAGCCGACGTCACCCCGATACTACAGGACCTGCGTATGCAGCCTGTGCTGGAGCAAGGCGTATGGACGGTCACCGCGCCGTCAGATCGTTTCGACATCGAGATTGAAGAAGACCTGATCGAGGAAGTCGCCCGTATATACGGTTACGACAATATTCCCGCCACCTTGCCGGCCGGTGAGCTTGACCCGGGTTGGCGCAGTGAAACCGAGGTAACGCTGCAAAATATCCAGCAGGCGCTGTGCGCAGCCGGTTACACCGAGGCGATTAATTACAGCTTTACCAGCCGAGACCTGTTGCAGATGTTCAAAATGGATGAACACCTGTTGCCACTGGCCAATGCGCTTAGCGCTGACCTGGAAGTGATGCGCACGTCATTGCTGCCCGGCTTGATGCAAACCCTCTCCGGCAATTTGCGCCGCCAACAGGACCGCTTGCGGTTTTTCGAGACCGGTACCGTTTTTGACCAGGAAGACGAACTGACCGAAACCCAGCACCTCGCCGTCGTGGCCTGTGGCAGTGTACTGCCCGAGCAGTGGGGCGGTGAGTCCCGGGAAATGGATTTTTACGATCTCAAGGGTGACCTGGAATCTGTATTGGCATTGCGTGGGGACACAGGCGAAGTACAATTCCGGTATTTTACTTACCCATGGTTGCATCCGGGCCAGTCGGCCACCGTTTCGATTGACGGTGTCGATACTGGCTGGATCGGGTCAATCCACCCATCAATCCTGAAACAGATGGATGTTAAGGGACCGGTGCTGGCTTTTGAATTGGATTTAAGCACACTTTCAAAACGCGAAATACCAAACACGAAAACTATTTCTCGTTATCCATCAGCCAGGAGGGATTTGGCGCTGATAGTTCCTGAAAAAATCACATTCTCAGAAATTCGTCGTAATGTAATTGATTTATCAGGAGATTTGCTTACCAATCTGGTATTATTCGACCTGTATTCAGGCCAAAATATTGAAAAAGGTTATAAAAGTTTGGCTATTGGCTTGATTTTACAGAATGTTTCTTGCAATCTTACAGATGAAGTCGTAGATTCTTTGGTCCAGGACGTTGTTCAAGGCCTGGAAGAACGACTGGATGCTCAGCTTAGAGGTTAATGATGTCACTGACTAAAGCGGATATTGCAGATCGCCTGTTCAACGAAGTGGGGCTGAACAAGCGTGAAGCGAAGGAATTTGTGGACGCGTATTTCGAAATAATCCGGCAGGCGCTGGAAAGTGGGAAAAACGTAAAACTATCAGGTTTTGGTAACTTTCAGCTGCGTGAAAAAAACCAACGTCCGGGGCGTAACCCCAAAACGGGTGAGGAGATTCCGATTTCCGCTCGTCGCGTGGTAACTTTCCGACCCGGACAAAAGCTACGTGCAAGGGTCGAAGCTTATGTTGAATCCGGGGATTGAAAAAGATCTGCCACCCATCCCGGCCAAACGTTATTTTACGATTGGCGAAGTAAGTGAACTATGTAGCGTAAAGCCACACGTATTACGTTACTGGGAACAGGAATTCGAACAACTCAAGCCGGTCAAGCGGCGTGGCAACAGGCGCTATTACCAGCGCGGCGACGTGATCATGATCAGGCAGATTCGCAGCCTGTTGTATGAGCAGGGTTTCACCATCGGTGGCGCGCGTCAGCAGCTTGAAGGCGAGGGTGCGATGGACGACGTCAACCGCAGCCAGCAGATCATCCGCCAGGTGCGCATGGAGCTGGAACAGGTACTGCATGTATTGAAACGTTGATTTTCCGGTCGGGGCGTGGCGCAGTCTGGTAGCGCACTACAATGGGGTTGTAGGGGTCGAAGGTTCAAATCCTTTCGCCCCGACCATCAAAACAAAAATAGGCCGCTTTCACATTTTGTTGAAGCGGCTTTTTTTGTGCTTGATGGGCGGGATTGGATGGAACCATCACTAATGGTTCACAAATTTGTAGGGAACAAATTTGAACAGCCGCAG
>JAPHTE010000341.1 GCA_026196445.1 Lysobacterales bacterium | reverse complement strand
TGGTACAGGGTTACGATTCGGTGATGCTGGAATGCGACGTGGAAATGGGCGGCACGGACCAGAAGTTCAACCTGCTGGTCGGGCGGCACCTGCAGCAACACTACGGCCAGGAACCGCAGGTTATCATCACCCTGCCGTTGCTCGAAGGCCTCGACGGCGTGCAAAAGATGTCCAAGTCACTGGACAATTACGTCGCTATCACCGATGCGCCCGATGAAATGTTCGGTAAGTTGATGTCCATCTCCGATGAGATGATGTGGCGTTATTTCGACCTGCTCAGCTTCAGGAGTAACGAGGATTTGGCGGCCTTCAAACAACGGGTTGCAGATGGTGAAAACCCGCGTGACATCAAGTTCCTGCTGTGCGAGGAAATCGTCGAACGCTTCCATGACCGCGCAGCGGCAGTAGCGGCGCGCGAGACCTTTATCGCGCGTTTCCGCGGCGGCGCCATGCCCGAAGATATGCCGGAAATGTCCCTGGCCAGCGGCGTCGGCATAGCGGCCGCGCTGACCCAGTGCAAGTTGACCGCGAGTAATTCGGAGGCCTTCCGCATGATTAAGCAGGGTGGCGTTAGAATCGACGGTGAAAAAATTTCTGACCGTAACCTGCAACTGGAAGCCGGGTTCAACGCGGTGCTGCAAGTCGGCAAACACAAGTTCTGCAAGGTCGATGTCAAGTAAATCATCACTCACGGCTGGTGAGTTGCTGGAACTGCGGCAGCGGCTGGACGTGATCGACAGCCATATTGTCGAGTTGATCGCCGAGCGCCAGGCAGTCGTGACCACGATCGGCGAACACAAGCTCAGGACCGGTCTGCCATTGCGTCATTACGAGCGCGAACGCGAAGTCATTGAACGCGGTGTGGCGCGCGCCAGGACGCTGGGTCTCGAGGGCGCGGTTGCGCGTGACATATTGCAGACCCTGATCCACCATTCGCTGAGCAACCAGGAGACCCACAAGCTGGTATCCTCGGACCACGGCCAGGGTCAGCGCGCGCTGGTCATAGGTGGCCTCGGCCGCATGGGTGCGTGGATGTCGCGTTACCTGGACATGGTGGGTTACCGGGTGGACGTGGCGGACAGTGCCACCACCGATACACCGTTCCAGCGCGTGGATGACTGGCCTGCGGTTGTGCACGACTACGACCTGGTCGTGGTGGCAACACCGCTGCGTCCCAGCAATGACATATTGTTGCGTCTCGCTGAATTGAAACCCGACTGCCTGGTATTCGATATTGGCTCCTTGAAAAGCCCGATGCGTGAAGGCCTTGACGCCATGCGCCAGAACGGCTGTCGTATCTGCTCTGTGCATCCGATGTTCGGTCCCAATGACGTCGGTTTGTCCGGACGGCATATCCTGTTTGTCGATGTCGGTGACGCCAGCGCGCTCGTTGAAGCGCGCGCCCTGTTTGCGCACACCGCAGCCGACTGCGTGGAATTGAGCCTCGAAGAGCACGATGAGGTCATGGCCTGGGTGCTCGGTCTGTCACACCTGGTCAACATCGCTTTTGCCGGTGCCCTGGCCCGGAGCAGTGAAGCCGTACCGTTGCTGAAACAGATATCCAGTTCGACCTTCAATGCGCAACTGGAAGTTGCCACGCGCGTGGTGACTGAAAACCCGCACTTGTACTATGAGATCCAGCAGGGCAACGTCAATACTGCACAAGTCAGTGAACACTTCAGTAATGTACTGGACGAGCTGGTCAAAGCGGTGGCCGACAAGGACGAAGACGTTTTCATACAGTTGATGCATGCCGCCAGGCAGCGCCTGGTAAGTACAGAAGAAAAACCTGAAGACTGACCATTTTGAAACGGCTGACGGACGTTGACTGGGACACCTGGCAGGGCGAAATCCTGGCCACGCTGGTGTTCGTCATCCGCGACGGAAAAATTCTTCTGATCGACAAGAAGACCGGTATCGGCAAAGGTAAGATCAACGGCCCTGGCGGTAAGTTGGAAAAAGGCGAAAGTCCCGAACAATGCGCCCGGCGGGAATGCTTTGAAGAACTGGGAATCCGAGTGTCGGGCTTGCAGTATTGTGGCCAGCACCGTTTCCAGTTCGTGGACGGATTGAGTATCCACGTGTGGGTATACCGCACGCACGATTTCGAGGGCGTACCCACCGAGAGCGCAGAGGCCAGTCCGATGTGGGTGCCACTGGATGACATTCCTTTTGAACGGATGTGGGAAGATGACGGTATCTGGTTGCCCATGTTGCTGCGCGGGGAGCGCTTCCGTGGCCGCTGGATTTTCGACGGCGACCGGATGCTGGATTACGAGTTATTGAGAGAATTGAACCAGGAGTAGATGACCAGATGAAAACAAAATGCCATTACCGCTTGGCGGCAGCGTTTGTCGCTTGCCTGTGTATCGCCAATGCCGGCGCTGAGCCATCCGACCTGGAAAGACAGGCCCGGCAGATCGCGCGTGACAACCTGTTGATCGATACACATCTCGATGTGCCTTACCGCATGCAGGGTGGCTGGGTTGATGTGACCCAAGCCGCCGAGGACGGGGATTTTGATTATCCAAGGGCAAAAGCGGGCGGTTTGAACTTGCCGTTCATGGCAATCTATACACCGGCTCGGATGGAGAAAGACGATGGTGACGCCAGTGAGGCGTTTGAGCTGGCTAACCATCTGATCGACTCGGTCGAGGCCATGGCGGCGCGTGCGCCGGATAGAATGATGCTGGTTACCTCCACCCGGGACGTCGACAAAGCCATGCAAACCGGCCGCATGGGTTTGGCCATGGGTATGGAAAACGGCTCGCCGCTCAACCACGAGCTGGAAAATGTCAGCTATTTCGCCAAGCGTGGAATCAGCTATATCACGCTGAGCCACGGCGAAAGCAACCATATCTGCGATTCTTCCTACGATGAGCACCGCCAGTGGAACGGCCTGAGTCCGTTTGGAAAAGAGGTCGTCAAGGAAATGAACCGGGTGGGCGTGATGATCGACGTCTCGCACGTCACCGACGAGACATTTTACCAGGTGCTGGAAATCAGCCAGGTGCCGGTGATCGCCTCGCATTCTTCCCCACGGCATTTTACGCGTGAATGGGAACGCAATATGAGCGACGAGATGATCAGGGCGCTGGCACAAAACGGTGGTGTTATTCAGCTCAACATCGGCTCGACTTTCATCAGCCAGGAAGCCAGGGACTGGTCCGACACCATGGATGAAAAACGCACAGCCTACCTCGAAGAAAAGGGTGCACCGCCGCACGGTGAAGAAGCGTCAAAATTTTCAAAAGAGTACCGGGACCAGAATCCTTTCCCATACGCGACACTGGATGACGTGCTGGCGACCTTCGAGTACGTGATCAAGCTGGTCGGTGTCGAGCACGTGGGCATCGGCACGGATTTCGACGGTCTTGGCGACAGCCTGCCGGTAGGGTTGAAAGACGTTTCAGATTACCCGGTGCTGATCGCCGGATTCCTCGAACGCGGTTATTCAGAGGACGACATCCGCGCCATCATGGGTGGCAACCTGATGCGGGTCTGGCGTGAAGTGGAGGCTTTTGCCAGGAAATCATGAGCGCCTATATCGCCGTGGTCCTGGCGGCGTTTTTTGCCGCCGGGCTGACGCTGTATTCCGGTTTCGGGCTGGGAACCCTGTTGCTGCCGGTGTTCGCCCTGTTTTTTCCGGCCGAGATGGCGGTGGTCGCCACCGCCATGGTGCACGGGGCCAATAACGTGTTCAAGGTTACCCTGCTTGGGCGTCACGCCGATACCGGGGTGGTGCTCAAATTCGGTGTGCCGGCGATCGCCGCGGCCATCCTGGGGGCCCTGGCGCTGGGCTGGTTCGCCGCTTCCGGCTCCGGTCTAACGATTGAGTCCGGTGACATGGTTCTTTCACGGATCACCCCGGTCAAGTTGGTGATCGGGGTCTTGATGATCGGATTTGCCCTGTTCGAACTGCTGCCGCGGTTTCATGGGATGGCATTCGAACGGCGTTACTTGCCGCTGGGTGGTCTGTTGTCGGGCTTTTTCGGTGGTTTGTCCGGCCACCAGGGCGCACTGCGCTCGGCGTTTCTGGCCAAGGCGGGGCTGAGTACTGAACGCTTCGTGGGCAGCAACGCGGTGATCGGTTTTTTGGTCGATCTGAGCCGGATTTCGGTCTACGTTGCCCTGTTCACTGCAGCGGGCGGGAATATCACCGAATTCGGTGCCTGGCCGCTGGTGATAAGCGGGGCCGTGGCGGCCTTTGCCGGCGTGCTGCTCGGCAAGCGCTATTTACGGAAAGTCACGATGAAGAGCGTCCAGACACTGGTAGGCCTATTGCTGTTCGGGGTTGGCCTGGCGCTCCTGACCGGACTACTGTGACGCCAATGCTCACGGGTTGTGCCGCCCGTCACTCGTCTCGCTCGATAGCACGGCGGCCTTGCGAGCTCTAACGAGCCGTCCTGGTTTCAGTCGCTCAGCTTTCGCTCATCCAGCCCGATGCTGCGGGCGATGATTTCCTTCATGATTTCAGAACTGCCGGCGTAGATACGCGACACGCGCGCGTCGGCGTACATGTGGGATATCCGGTACTCACTCATGTAACCCGCGCCCCCGTGTAACTGCACGCAATCATCCATAACCCTGCCTTCCAGTTCGGAAGCCAGCAGCTTGGCTTCGGCCGCGAGTTCGGCGGTCAGCTCACCGTTGTTGTGCAGCATCACACATTGGTCGATAAAGGTCTGCACGGCGTCCAGCGAGGCGCGCATCTCGGCCATTTTGAAACGGCTGTTCTGGAATGCCCCGATAGGTTTGCCAAAGGCCCTGCGTTCGAGGATATAGTCCATCGTCAGGTCGAAGGCGACCTGCGGGTGGGCGATTTCCTGGCAGGCGCTGATCAAGCGTTCCTCGGCCAGGTGGTGCATCAGGTTGTAAAAACCACGTTCCGGGTCACCGAGCACATTTTCCGCAGGCACACGGACGTTCTCGAAAAACAACTCCGCCGTGTCCTGCGTTTTGAGACCCATCTTGGCGAGGTTGCGGCCGCGGTTGAAGCCTTCCATGCCTTCCTCGACGACAAACAGGCCGATACCGTGGCGTTTGTCCGGCACCGTGCGGGCCGCGACCACGAAAGCACCGCCAATCATACCGTTGGAAATATAGGTTTTTGAACCGTTCAGAACCCAGTCATCCCCATCGCGCACTGCGCGTGAGCGGATCGCCGCGAGGTCGCTGCCGGCGTTGGCTTCGGTCATCGCGACACCGAGGATGGTTTCACCGGAAACGCATTTCGGCAGCAGGCGTTGCTTGAGCGCCCCGCTGCCCAACCGGCCAATATAGGGGCCCACCAGGCGGCTGTGCAGGGTCATGAACAGGCCGAGATCGCCATGACGGATGGTTTCTTCGATGACCACCTGTTCAAAACGAAAGTCTTCGATGCCCAGGCCGCCGTACTGTTCATCGGCCCACATGCACAACAACCCTGCTTCGCCAGCCTTGCGAAAGACCTCCGGGTCACAACGGCCGTCCTTGCGCCATTGCTCGACATGGGGCGCTACCTCGGTTTGCATGAACCGCCGTACGCTGTCACGGAACATCTCGTGGTCTTCGTCAAATATCAGGCGCTGCATAGCGGGTATCCGGTTGGCTGTGGGAGCGGTAGAATAGCAAAAATGTAGAACGACTACAGTTCTCTGGTTGCCCCCTTTGGATTACCGGCATGGGCTCCCGGCCCCGCAACCCCTTGGGCTACCCTCTCCTTCGAGCTGGCTTAACGGGGCCGGCCTCACAAGGCGTCCTGCCTTGGTCGGCCTGCATTGGACATCCCGTCCAATGCTCCCCTTACGGCTCTCAGGATTCGGTGCGGTGCCTAATGTCGCCCACTCCGGCAATCCACAAGGCGTTATAGATGGGCTCTGTTGTGATTATTCTCAAAGCCTGCAGCGGAGTATTTCGAGCTGTGCCGGGGTGTTCCTTACCCGGGACCGTGAGCGACAGGAGTCGCGACCGAGCCTACAGGGATGTATATACGGCGTGTCCCGGGAAGGAATATCCGGCATAGCCAAAAGAAAACTTTGCCGGGCGCGATTCAGTCCAGATCGGCAATAAGGGACTGGC
>JAPHTE010000045.1 GCA_026196445.1 Lysobacterales bacterium | reverse complement strand
GTGAAAAATACAGTACGTTACTTTGCATTGTTTCGCGATCAGGTCGGATGCGAATCGGAGGCCGTTGAGTGGACCGGTGGTACCGCTGCTGAACTATTCCATTTGCTGGGTGAAAATCACCCGTCGCTGAAGGCCGAGGCTGCCGCGCTGGTCGCGGTCAACGATGAAATGGCCCATTGGGAAACCTCCCTGGAGGATGGTGATGAAGTGCTGTTTTTTCCACCGGTGGCGGGCGGATGAAGTTTGCGGTCAGCAGAAAAGCGATCGATGTGGCCGCGGCCCGCGAGATGGTCGCAGACCACCATTGCGGCGCCCTGGCCGTGTTCGAGGGCTGGATTCGAAACCACAATGACGGGCGCGACGTGGAACGCCTCGAATACGAGGTGTATCGCCCGCTGGCTGAAAAAGAGGGCGCCCGTATCATTGACGAAGCACTGGAAAAGTTCACGATAAGCCACGCGCTTTGCATTCACCGTGAAGGTCTGCTTGAACTGGGAGATTGTGCGGTTATCGTCTGCGTGTCATCCGCGCATCGTGGCGCAGCCTTTGACGCCTGCCGTTACATCATCGACCAGGCCAAGACCCGGCTGCCGATCTGGAAGAAAGAACACTACACCAGCGGGACCAGCGAATGGGTCAACTGCGAAGCCTGTGCCGAGGCAGGCCATTCCCACGGGGACCACGCACATGACCGATGACCGCATGCAGCGCTACAGCGAAATCATCATCGAACACAGCCAGTTCCCACGTCACCATGGCCCGATCGAAAACCCGACCCACCAGGGACAGGGCGAGAACCCCTTCTGTGGTGACCGCGTCAAGCTGCAGTTTGTTGTAAACCATGAAGGAAAGATAGAACAGGCCGGTGTCGAGAGTGTGGGGTGCGCGATCTCGATTGCTTCTGCATCTCTGCTGGCGAGTCACCTGCAGGGGCTCGGTCTGCAGGAAGCAGAGACACTGTTCGAGCAGGTCAGGGCGGCGATCATCAGCGGTGCCGATGAGACGCCAGACGAAAAGCTGGGTGAGTTGGCAGCACTGGCTTTTGCCGGCCGTTACCCGTCACGCGTCAAGTGCGCAACCCTGCCGTGGCATGTTCTGAAACACGCGCTGGATGGGGACGAGACGGTCGCCACGACAGAATAGCGTAATGTTGTGGGAGCGGCGTCTCGCCGCGATTTGATAAAACGCCACTGGTCTAACAGACCGGATCACGAGCTTACTGCCGTGGTTTGGGCTTACGGTTCGCCACACACCTGGCAATCGGGTTTCTTACGCGTGGTCAGTGTGCGCCAGGACCAGTTAACCCCGTCGAACACATGCAGGCCGCCCGGCATATCCATGCCGGCCAGGTGCGCTAGTGCAAAGTGAGCTGCAGAGGCGCCGATGATCCCGGCCACCGGCGCAAACACGCCGGCTCCGGGGCAATCTTCCAGCGTGTCGGGCGCCGAGCCATACACGCAACGGTAACAGGCCTGCTCCGGCTGGTCCGGGCGCAGTAGCAGAAGCTGGCCCTCCATGCGGATGCAGGAGGCCATGATCCAGGGCTTTTGGAGTTCGAGACAGCTGCGGTTGGCAGCCAGGCGTGTGCCGTAGTTGTCACTGCAATCGATGACCAGGTCACAGCCCGGGAACAACTCCAGCATATCAGCGACGTGCATGCGCTTCGTAACGGTATGCAAATCCGATTGCGGGTTGAGCCCTGTCAGTGCTTCGGCAGCCGCCTCGGTTTTGTGCCGGCCGATATCGCCGGCGTGGTAAAGGATCTGCCGCGACAGGTTGCTCTCGGCTACCGTGTCGTAATCACACAGTGTCAGTGCCCCGATACCGCTGGATGCCAGGTACTGGGCAGCAGCGCACCCGAGCCCGCCAAGACCGACCAGGGCCACGTGGGCATCGCGGATACGCTGTTGGCCTGCTTCCCCGACCCCTTTCAAGGGCAGGTGGGCAGCATAACGCAACATCGTGGTGTCAGTTGTCATACTGTCACTCTGGAATGCACTTAATCTTCCTTGAAAGAGAAAAATGGACCCCGGGTCGAGCCCGGGGTGACGTTGTCACCGTCATCCGGGGTGACATTGTCATGGCCATCAGTACTTATCCAGGATTGCTTGTGCGTTGGTTGAAAGGCCATCGGGGTGTACCCAGTCGCCACGTTTGCCCCCGGACTTGTATTCGAGCCGTACGTTACTGATCGACAATGCGGCATTGATCGGCTTGCAGAGGTCCCAGATGGTCAGCAGTGCGATCTGGACGGCACACAGGGCTTCCATCTCCACACCGGTCCTGGCGTCGATCTCAGCCACGGCATAGACGTCGACCGCGTGTGCCTG
>JAPHTE010000418.1 GCA_026196445.1 Lysobacterales bacterium | reverse complement strand
TAAAAAACAGGAGGTTGCCTGATGCGGGCCTTTGACAAGCTAAGCGGTCCCATCCTCGTGTTGGAACAGGAAAACATCGACACTGACCAGATCATCCCCGCGCGCTTCCTGACGGCTACGGACTTTGACGGCATCGGTGAGCATGCATTTGCGGACTGGCGTTTCGATACCAGGGGCAAGCCGTATCCTGATCACGTCCTGAACAGCGAAAGGGCCCGGGATTGCCCGATCCTGGTCGCCGGTCACAATTTTGGTTGTGGGTCTTCGCGTGAACACGCACCGCACGCCTTGCTGGGTTTTGGTTTCCGCGTGGTTATCAGCTCGCAGATCGCGGATATTTTCCGTAACAACTCGCAGAATGTCGGCCTGCTGCCGGTGGTCCTTGAAAAAGAGCACCACGCACGTCTGCTGCGCAGGGACGGCGAAGAGATTACGGTCGACCTGGAACATTGCACGGTCAGTGTTCATGAAGCTGACGGTAGTGTGAACGCCTGGCCATTCGATATCGATCCGTTTGCCAGGCACTGCCTGTTACGTGGCCTGGACCGGCTTGATTTTCTGCTGAAAGCGGACAAGGCCATCACAACATACGAGGCAAGGATATGAGTATCCACATTGTGTTGTTACCGGGTGACGGTATCGGGCCGGAAGTGACGGCCGAGGCGGAACTGCTGATCGGTTCCGCCGCAGAGAAATACGGGCTGGATGTCAAAATGGAGTCAGCGCTGATCGGCGGCGCGGCCATCGATGCAACCGGCGACCCGCTGCCACATGAGACCCTGGCGGCCTGCCGCGAGGCGGACGCGGTGGTTCTGGGCGCAGTGGGTGGTCCCAGGTGGTCTGACCCGAACGCAGCGGTTCGGCCCGAACAGGGCTTATTGAAAATCCGCAAGGAACTGGGCCTGTACGCCAATTTGCGTCCGGTGCGTTTGCACCCCAGCCTGCTGGACGCCAGCCCACTGAAACCAGAACGTCTCGAAGGCGTGGACCTGATGGTGGTCCGGGAACTGACCGGCGGCAGTTATTTTGGTGAAAAGCAGGAAGGTGACGAGTTTGCCATGGACCTTTGCAGCTATTCACGCGTGGAAGTCGAGCGCGTGGTCAGACGTGCCGGCGGAATCGCGCGCGCACGCCGTGGCAAGCTGACAATGATCGACAAGGCCAATGTCATGGCAACGTCCAGGCTGTGGCGCAAGGTTACCACGCAAGTCATGGCCAGTGAGTTCCCCGACGTGGAACTGGAATTCATGCTGGTGGATGCGGCGGCGATGTTCCTGGTCAGTCACCCCGCGCGTTTTGACGTCATCGTGACCGAAAACATGTTCGGCGACATCCTGACCGACGAGGCTTCGGTACTGGCCGGTTCGATGGGTATGTTGCCCTCGGCGTCGTTGGGCGCCGGCAGGACCGGTCTGTATGAACCCATCCATGGCTCTGCGCCCGACATCGCTGGTAAAGGCCTGGCTAACCCGTTCGGCACGCTGGCATCGGTGGCCATGCTGTTCGAGTACTCGCTGGATATGAAGGAGGTGGCCGATGGCATCGAGAACGCCATTCGGGATTGCATATCGGACGGTGAATGCACCATCGACCTCGGTGGCGTGCTGACGACCGCACAGGCTGGCGCCGCCGTGCGCAAGAGGCTGCCGGAAACCGGTTTATCGAGGGCTGCCAATGGTTGACCTTGCGCAGGACTATTTACGCCGTGCGTTGACAGCATCGGTTTATGACCTGGTCAGGCGCACACCACTGGACGAGGCACCGGCCTTGTCCAGGCGCACGGGCAGACGGCTGTGGTTGAAACGGGAAGACCTGCAGCCCACGTTTTCATTCAAGCTGCGGGGTGCGTACAACTGTATCCGGCAGCTTTCTGAGAAGGACCGCGCCCGCGGCGTGGTGGCCGCCTCGGCGGGCAACCACGCCCAGGGTGTCGCCTTGTCGGCTCGTAAATTGGGTATCAGAGCCACCATTTTCATGCCACGCACCACGCCGGAGATCAAGGTCCGGGCGGTGCAGGCGCAGGGCGCGAATATTGAACTCGTCGGTGACGACTACGACCAGGCATGTCAAAAAGCGCTGGAGTTCAGCGCTTCGAGCGGCGCATTTTTTATCCACCCGTTCGACAACCCGGACGTGATCGTGGGGCAGGGCACGCTCGGCGTGGAAATCACGCAACAGCTCGGCGCGGCGCCGGGGATCATCTTCCTGCCAATCGGTGGCGGCGGTCTGGCATCTGGTGTCGCGGCCGTGGTCAAGGCTGCTTATCCCGAGGTGCGCATCGTGGGTGTCGAGCCCGCCGATGCCGCCAGCATGTACGCGGCGCTAAAGGCCGGAGCACCCGTGGATATCGGTACTACCGGGATATTTGCCGACGGCGTCGCCGTGCGCAAGGTAAGCCAGACCACCTTTGACATGTGCAAGGCGCTGGTCGACGAAGTGATCACCGTCAGTGTCGACCAGGTCTGTGCGGCGGTGAAATCCATATTCGAAGAAGTCCGCGCGGTGGCGGAACCGGCCGGTGCGCTGGCGGTGGCTGGCGCGATCCAGTACGCGGCCAGCCACGCTGATGACAGTTTGCCGGACGGTGACTGGGTGGCGGTGCTCAGTGGCGCCAATGTGAACTTTGACCGTCTTGGCCACGTGGTGGAACGCTGTGCGCTGGGTGAGGGTAAAGAGGCGCTGATGGCGGT
>JAPHTE010000068.1 GCA_026196445.1 Lysobacterales bacterium | reverse complement strand
TAAGCAACGCAAACGCATTGGCCGCAATTCCATGACGCACTATGTCAGGGGCGTGTTGGAAGCTGGCATGTTGTGGCACTGGCCAGTGGAGCGGGTGATGGGGCATTTCGATGAGCCGGTGGGGCAGGACGCGCTGGATGTTGCGATCAATGACGGGAAAGGCCTGATCCTGGCCGCACCGCACTGCGGGGCCTGGGAAATACTGAACCTTTACCTGATGCGTTACGGAATGGGGGCGGTGCTTTATAAGCCCGGCCGGCTACCGGAAATCGACGCGGCCCTGCTTGAAAAGCGCCGGCGTGGGGGCTCACAGATGGTGCCGGCCACGCCGGCCGGTTTACGCACCCTGTTCAAGTTGCTGAAGGCCGGCCAGTCAGTGGCCCTGTTGCCGGACCAGGAACCCAGCCGTGGCGAGGGCCAGTTTGCTCCGTTTTTGGGCGTCGAGGCGCTGACCGGTGTCTTGCTGCCGCGCATGGCGCGGCGCACAGGCGTGCCCGTCTTTTTTGCCGTCTGTGCGAGGTGTAAAGAGGGCCGATACCGCGTACACCTGTTCCGCTCGGACGAGTCCATCCACAGTGATGACATGCGAATTGCACTCACCGCCGTCAACCGGGGTATCGAAGCATGCATTAATGTGGATACCGAACAGTACCTGTGGGCCTACAAGCGGTTCCGGAACCGGCCCGAGGGAGAGCCGTCGTTTTACAAGAACAGGGATTGACGCAGCGGCCCGGCCTTACAGGTGGTTTCAGGCACGCCAGAAGGCGGGTGCGAACAATACCAGCAACGTGAAGATCTCCAACCGCCCCATCAGCATCGCGAAACTGAGAATGACCTTGGCCGTCGCATTGAGGCTGGCGTAATTGGAACTGACCTCACCCAGGCCCGGGCCCAGGTTGGTAATACAGGCGGCAGCGGCGGAATAGGCGGTGACGGGGTCCACACCCACGCCGTTGAGCGCGATGGTGATCAAGACGAAGCTGGACACGTAGAGGAAGAAAAAACCCCACACGGCGTCCATGACGATGGGCGGCGTTTTCCTGCCACCGATTTTGACCGGTATCACGGCGTGCGGGTGGATCAGTCGTTGAATTTCACGCGCCGCCTGGCGGTACAACAACATGATGCGTATGACCTTCATGCCGCCACAGGTGCTGCCGGCACAGCCACCGATGAAGGCTATACAGATCAGCAGGATCGGGATGAAACCCGGCCACAGGGCGAATTCCGCCGTGCTGTAACCGGTGGTAGTCATGGCCGAGACCACCTGGAAGCTCGCATACCGGGCGGCTTCCGACATGGAGTCGTAGGTCCCGTTCAGGTACAGCGCAATGGTGGTGAGTACCACGAAACCGAGCAACAACGAGGCGTAGGCCTTTAATTCGGGGTCGCGAAAGTATGGCTCTGTGCTGGCGCGTTTCCAGGAGGTAAAGTGAATGGCGAAGTTGATACCGGCGACGATCATGAAAAAGATGGCAATAAATTCCAGGGTCGGGTTATCGAACCAGGCGAAACCGGCGTCGTGGGTCGACATGCCACCGATGGCTACCGTGCTGAAGGCGTGGCCAATGGCATCGAACATCGTCATGCCGCCGAGCCAGTAGGCCAATGCGCAGGTCACGGTGATACCCAGGTAGATCAACCACAGTGCCTTGGCGGTCTCCGTGATACGCGGTGTCAGCTTGCTGTCCTTCAACGGCCCCGGGGTCTCTGCCCGGTAGAGTTGCATGCCTCCGATACGCAGCATTGGCAGGATGGCGACGGCCAACACCACGATCCCGAGCCCGCCCAGCCACTGCAATTGCTGACGGTAATACAGTATGCCACGCGGCAGCCCATCGATATTGGTCATGATGGTGGCCCCGGTGGTGGTCAATCCGGACATGGATTCAAAAACGGCGTCGACGTATGAAATTTGCGGCTCTGACAACAACAGAAACGGCAGGGCGCCGACCAGGGCCAGCGTCAGCCAGCACACCGCGACGATGATGAAGCCATCACGAAGCCTGAGTTCCTCATGTATGTTTCGCACCGGCAGGAAAATGGCCAGTCCGGTCGCCAGCAATATGGCCGCGCTGACCAGGAACAGGCTGGTGGTACCGTCCTCGTACCACAGCGAGACCAGTACCGGCGGCAGCATCATCAGGCTGGCGCCTGCCAGCAGGAATCCCACTACACGTTGAACGGTTGCCGTTCTGCGGTTCATATAAATGTAGCGCTGACCTGGAATAACCTTTCGACGGCATGAATTTGTTTCTTGTCATGCACGAACAGCAAAACATGATCGTGTTCTTCGATTACCGTGTCATGGTGGGCAATGATAACGTCATCGCCCCTGACCATGGCTACGATCGTGGCCCCACGCGGCAGGTCCATCTCTTCCACCGAACGGCCGACAACGTTGGAAGTGGCGCGGTCACCCAGCGCTATGGCTTCGATGGCTTCGGCCGCACCACGTCTGAGCGAATGCACTCGCACCATGCTGCCTTTTCGGATGTGGGTCAGCAGTGAACCAATGGTGATCTGTTGCGGCGAAACCGCGATATCGATGGCGCCAGACTCCATCAAATCGACATAGGAAACACGGTTGATGATGGCGATGACCTTTTTCGCACCCATGCGCTTGGCTTGCAAGGCGCTCAGGATATTGGCCTCGTCGTCGTTGGTCAGCACGCAGTAGACATCGGTGTTTTCAATGGCTTCTTCCCTGAGCAGGCTCGCATCCGCACAGTCACCGACCAGGATGATGGTCTTGGTCAGGTCCTCTGCAATGGCCTCTGCCCGGGCCGGGTCCCGCTCGATGATCTTGACGTGGTGGTCACGTTCCAGGCGGTGGGCAAGGTTTTTCCCGATGTTGCCGCCACCGGCGAGTATCACGCGGCGGATCGGGCTATCCAATGGGCGCAGTTCTTTCATCACATCGGGGATATGCCGTTTTGCCGCCAGGAAGAACACCATGTCGTTTTCCTCGATAACGGTATCCCCATCGGGTATGACCAATTGGCCCTGCCGGTAAATGGCAGCCACCCGGGCGTCCGAGCCACTCGGCATGTGGTGACGCAGTGTGTGGAGCTTCTGGCCAACCAGCAGGCCTCCTGCTTCCGCCTCGGTGGCGACAAGTTGCGCACGGCCGTCTGCAAAATCCAGTACCTGCAGGGCACCGGGGTACTCAATCAGGCGGGCGATGTATTGGGTCAGTAACAACTCCGGGCTGATCAGCACATCCACCGGCGAGTGTTCACGACGGAACAACTTGCTGCGCCGGGTGTACTCGGCGGAACGCACTCGGGCGACGCGCGTGGGTACGTTGTACAACGTGTAGGCGATCTGGCAGGCGATCATGTTGACTTCATCGGAACTGGTCAGGGCGATGACCAGGTCAGCGTCCTCGATGCCAGCCCGCTCCATCACCCTGGGGTGTGAGGCGTGACCGAGCACGCCACGGATATCCATCTGATCCTGGAGTTCTTTCAGCCGCCGTTCGTCGTTGTCGACGATGGTGATGTCATTATCTTCGTGGACCAGTGCGCTGGCCACGGTGGAGCCCACTTGTCCGGCGCCGAGAATAACGATTTTCATGAATTACCTACCGACTTGGGATCAATGCCCAATGATCTGAGTTTGCGATACAGGTGGGTTCTTTCCATGCCCACTGATTCGGACAGTTTACCAACACTGCCACCGGCCTTTTTTAACTGGTACGTGAGGTAGTCGCGTTCAAACTGTTCACGCGCCTCGCGCAAGGGGAGTTCAAACATGCCTTCGCGCTCCGTGTCTGCCGTTTCGATACTGGCTGCACTCTGGCTCAGGCAGTCGTCAATCTCCTGGGGTGAAACCTCGGTTTCACCACCGAGGATCAGCAAGCGCTGCACCAGGTTTCGTAATTCACGCACGTTACCTGGCCAGGAGTGGTTACGCATACGGTTTTGCACGGACACCGAGAAAGAACGGTAAGGCAGGTTATCCTGGTTGGGGAACCAGTCGGAAAAATAGCGGATCAACTCCGGTATGTCTTCAGGCCGGTCGCGCAGGGCCGGGACCTTGAGCGGAAGGACGTTCAACCGGAAATATAATGGACCTGGCACTTTTCCGTCCTTCACCAACTGCTCGAGGTTGTCCGCGGCGCTACAGATAATTCGGCAGTCCAGCGGCTTTACGCCGGTGCCGCCTTGGGGAGTGTAACCGTTGGCTTCGAGTGCGTTGTCCAGTAAATCCAGCGTCTTCGCCGATAGCTTGTGCAACTTGGGTATGAACAGCACACCACCGGAGGCCCTGTCCAGCAGGCCGCTGCTCGTATCACCGTTTTGCGCCGAACCAAACAGGTATCTGTATGCGTCCTCGCCGTTGGCCTGACCGTGGTCCAACATGACCAGCTCGCCGGTCGCTTGGGATAGCTGGTGAATATAACGCGCCAGCGTTGCGCGGCCACTACCGCTTTCACCGGTGATCATAACGGGTGAGGCACTGTTGGCCGCCTGCTTGGCATTGTTGCGTAATGATTGCATGACCTGGCTGTGACCGAGGGGTTCGGCGGTGGGTTTTGGCGGTCCGATAGCTTCCGCGGGTTTTTCCTGTGGCCTTGTTTCCAGCGCCTTGCGTACGGTCGCCAGCAACTTGGCCAACGACAGCGGTTTCTGGACAAAATCGAACGCGCCCAGGCGGGTTGCCTCGACCGCTGTCTCCAACGTGCCGTGGCCGGACATGATGACGACTTCGGCGTCCAGACCGCCCGGAGCAGACCATTCTTTCAATAACGATATGCCGTCGATGTCCGGCATCCAGATATCCAGCAGGACCAGGTCGGGTTTCTGCTGGGCGTAAATCAGGCGGGCACTTTCGCCGTCTTTGGCGACATGTACGACATAACCCTCGTCCTCAAGGATTTCCTGTACGAGTTGGCGGATATCAGGTTCGTCATCAACGACCAGAATTTGAGCGTGCGGCATAAGCTGTCAGGGTTTGTTGGCCCCGGGGTGTGGTAAGGAAACAACAGAATACTCCAATGAGCGAACGAGTCAACTGCTTACATTCGCTCTTCAGCCCCGGCTGATGCCGGGGGGCGTGGAAGGAAATATGCCTGGCTCAGGAATTGTCTGCTGCCGCTAATTCCCTGGCGACGAGAAAATCAACGACATCCCAGACTCTGGCGGTATTGGGTACGCGGTACTTGCGATTCACGATGATGGTAGGCGTACCGGTCACCCCGAATATCTGCACATCCCGTTCAACACGGCGTAACTGGCTGTCGGCTGCAAATGACTCGAAGTTGGCCATAAAGCGTTCTTTTTCGAGACCGAACTGGGTAAAAAAATCCGCCAGCTGGTCGACATTGCGGAAGCGTTTCTTCTCCTGCCATATCGCTTTCATCAGGGCCGGGTGGCTTTGCTTGGCGACACCGGTCATCTCCGAGACGATATAAGCGCGTGCAAACAATTCACTGGCACCGCCAAAGTTAACGTGCATCCGGTTCAGGTGGACATTTTCGGGCTTTCTCTTGGCCCAGGCCTCAATATAGGGTTCAAGCGCATTGCAATGGCCGCATAAATAACTGAAGACCACCGTGACCTCGACACTGTTGTCGGAAGCCGGCGCAGACACCTGGTTGATTTTGAAATAATGCGTGCCTTCCTGGAACGTGTCCTGTTGGGCCATGGTTGCCTGGCTGCAAAGAACAAAGACGGAAGCCAGCAATATTTTTTGTATCATTTTGAATCTCTCCACAAGATAAACGTCTCGGGTCTCCGACCCCGGCAAGGGCCCGATGTTCCGTTGTTGGTGTTTTTGCCCTTATTCGTTTGCGTGTAAACCCTGTATGTAACTGGACACCGCCCGGATTTCGTCATCGGTCAGGCGGTTGGCGACGTCGGTCATGATCTTACTGTTGGCGTCTTCTTCACCCCACTGCACACCTGCACGGAAACCCTTCAGCATCTTCTCCGAATAAACGGCGTGCTGCCCGGCCAGGGAGGGGTAACCTGCTAATGGGTTGCCCTCGCCGGCAGGCCCGTGGCAGGACATGCAGGCCGGGACATCCTTGTCAGCGATGCCCGCCCGGTATAGCGATTCACCACTGGCGAGCAAGGTCTCATCCGCCAGTCCGGCGGTCTTTGCCTGGCTGGAAAAATATGCCGCCAGGTCGGCGAAGTCCTCGTCGGTGAGACCGGCGACGATACCAGCCATCTCGGGAACCGGCCGTTGCCCACCCTTGATCAGGCTCATTTGGCGTTCGAGATAAGCGCCGTGCTGACCGGCCAGTTTGGGCCAGTTCGGAACCATGCTGTTGCCATCCATGCCGTGGCAGGCAGCACACACCGCTGCCTTGGCCTGGCCTGCATCCGCATCGCCCGCCGCCAGCAACGGCCAGGAAACCAGCAGTGACAGTGCAACGGCAAATTGCAATAGGTGTTTCATTTCGTACTCTCCGGGAATGTTTGCGTACAATGACCGATATTAAGCCGATTATTATCACGGTTTAGACGCACGCCTTCCAGCGCAAGATTGAAAACACGAACAAGCCATGATGAAAAAGAAGAATCCGTTCCGCGTCGCCAGCTATGTCCTGAGCGCCCACCAGTTACGTCAACTCCCTGTCGATACCGGTATCGAGGTGGCGGTGGCCGGGCGTTCCAATGCCGGCAAATCCAGTGCAATCAACACCTTCACGGACCAGAAGTCGCTGGCCCGCACCAGCAAAACGCCGGGCCGCACCCAGCAAATCGTCATTTTCGAGCTCGATGAACGGCGGCGCATCGCCGACCTGCCTGGTTATGGTTACGCCAAGGTGCCGACCAGGCTCAAACACCACTGGCGGGCGGTCATGGAGCGCTATTTCCAGACCCGCCGCAGCCTGCACGGCGTTGTACTGGTAATGGATATCCGGCACCCGATGCGTGAGTTTGACCGGCAGCTGCTGGCCTGGTGCGAAGTGGCAGACATCCCGTGCCACGTGCTGCTGACCAAGGCCGATAAACTCAAGCGCGGGCCGGCGCAGTCCACCTTGCTCAAGGTCAGGCGCGAATTACCGGCTATAGCCAGTGCGCAGGTCTTTTCATCACACAACAAAACCGGGCTGGATGAACTGATCGACAAGCTCAGTGACTGGTATGAGTACGAGGACGAAGAGGGTTAAAATTACCACCCTGGATGACGAACTGACAACAGGACCCCGACATGAATTATCCGTTCACCCGTATGCGCCGTATGCGCGCAGATGATTTTTCCCGCCGCCTGATGCGCGAGACCGTGCTGACCCCCGACGATTTTATCTGGCCGGTGTTCGTGATCGAAGGTGAAAACCAGACAGAGAGAGTGGAATCCATGCCGGGTGTTGAGCGCATGAGCATTGACCGCCTGCTCGATAAAGCGGGTGAGTGCGTCAGCCTGGGTGTGCCCGTCATCGCGCTTTTCCCGGTAACCGCACCGGCAGCCAAGACCGAGGACGCACGCGAGGCCTGGAACCCGGAGGGCCTGGCGCAGCGTGCGGTACGCGCCCTGAAGAAGAACTTTCCGCAACTCGGCGTGATGACAGATGTTGCACTTGATCCCTTCACCTCGCACGGCCAGGACGGACTGATGAACGAGGCGGGCTATATCGTTAACGATGAAACCGTGGAAGCACTGGTCAAGCAGGCCGTGTCACACGCCGATGCCGGTGCGGATATCGTGGCGCCATCCGACATGATGGATGGCAGGATCGGCGCCATCCGCGAGGCCCTGGAAGACGCCGGCCACATCAACACGCGTATCCTGGCCTATTCCGCCAAGTACGCTTCATCGTTCTATGGGCCCTTCCGGGATGCGGTGGGTTCCGCTGCCGCACTCGGTGGTGGCAACAAGTACACCTACCAGATGGACCCGGCCAATACCGACGAAGCGATCACCGAGGTCGAACTGGACCTCGCTGAGGGTGCCGACATGGTCATGGTCAAGCCGGGCATGCCCTACCTCGACGTGATCAGGAGGGTCAAGGACATGTTCGGTGTACCAACTTTCGCTTACCAGGTTTCCGGTGAATACGCGATGCTGAAAGCCGCTTCGATAAACGGCTGGCTGGAAGAAAAAGCGGTCGTACTCGAAGCCCTGACCGGCATCAAGCGCGCCGGCGCCGACGGCATTCTGACCTATTACGCCCTGCAGGCAGCGGCATGGATCAAAGAACAGGGCTGATCAAGCTGGCATTGTTCGGACGGCCGGTCAAAGACTCGTTGTCGCCCGCCATTCACCGCGAGTTTGCGGATCAACTTGGCCTGGATATCGAATACCGGGCCATCGAAACCGGCCCGGGTGAGTTCCCCCAAGCCTTGCAAGCGTTTCTCGATGACGGCGGCCGTGGTTGTAACGTCACCCTGCCATTGAAAGGCGATGCCTGGCGCCTGGCCGCGACCAGTTCACAACAGGCTGAACAGGCGCAGGCTGCAAATACGCTGCACTGGCAGTCTTCCGGCTGGTTCGCACACACCACCGACGGTATTGGCCTGATGGAGGATTTGCGCAGCAACCACGGTATCGCAATCGACGGAAAACGTATCCTGGTGCTGGGCGCCGGCGGTGCCGTGGCGGGTATCCTCGGCGGCCTGCTGGCGGCAGGACCAGACCAGGTGGTGCTGGTTAACCGTGACCAGGGCCGCGCCCAGGCACTGGCGCGACGCTTTGGCCTGGCCGGGAAAAACAGTGTTATCGCCTGGAAAGACCTGCCCGGCGCCGGGTGCTTCGACCTGGTCATCAACGCGACTTCGCTGGGTCACCAGGGTCTGTTGCCACCGCTCGATATACCGGTATTTGCACCGGATGCGGTGTGTTATGACCTCAATTACCACCATGCCAGCAAACCGCTCAAGGCGTGGTGTGAAGCCAATGATCAGCGATACATTGATGGTCTGGG
>JAPHTE010000329.1 GCA_026196445.1 Lysobacterales bacterium | reverse complement strand
GCAATAAAGTGTCATGGTCGTCTCCTAGTTCAGTGGTTTGTATCTGTTTGCACATCTACAAATACCACCTGAGTTAGGAGGCGGCTAGAGGATTATCAGAGTCAACTCTGACAGTTGACTCTGACCCCGTTTATTCTTGAAGCACGGTCAATAAATCAGACACGTCTCCCCTGGATCAGCCGAACGGCAATCACTACGATTGCCAGGACCAGAAGTATGTGAATAAATCCGCCCATGGTGTATGAAGATACCAGCCCCAGGGCCCATAAAATTACCAATACAACTGCAATCGTTCCAAGCATTTCATTAATCCTCTACTGCCGCTACGATCAAATATCCAGGATCGTCAGTATGCGCTAAACTCGCTGCTGACTTCGGTGCGTTAGCACACATTGCGATTCCGATTCCAAAACCTGCTCATCATCGGCTTGCAGAGCAGGATCAGAACGAGCTCAGTATGAATTTTCGATGTTATCAGTACCTGTCAGTTGCAATCGGTATCGCTGAAAGTGGAACGAAATGACTATATCTGGCCGAGACCGGCTATACGCTGACCTTATTTCATTTGTTTTCTATCTTTGCGCCCATTTTCAATTCAACATGCAGTTATGTGCGTCATAGCACAGACAGGAGAATTTCAGCCCTCTATATTCGAATTCAGTCTGGATTAGAGTTTTGAATCCGTCGAACAATACCTCCACAGCCGACTCATCCTCAAGAGCGACGCTGTGTGACGGGTTCAAATTTTTACCACCGGTATGGGTAATTCCACCGGTGGTTCTTTCTTTCGTGCAATTGAGGGTGAGTGCGATTCGCACCATTAATGATTGAATAAGGAATGTAACTGTGAAAAGTAAAATCTTGATCGTATTAACCCTGGCGCTGGCATTCGCTGCACTTGGTGGCTGTTCCACGTATGGTAAGAGCCGTACTGCGGGTGAATATATTGATGATAAATCGATCGCTACCCGAACCAAGACAGCACTACTGGCAGATTCTGTAACAGATGGTCTGAATATCGATGTCGAAGTTGACCGCGACCGTGTCCAGCTTAATGGCTTTGTTGATTCGCAAGCCCAGGTGGACCGGGCCGGTGAGATAGCGAGATCCATATCGAATGTCGTATCTGTAGAAAACAACCTGAAGGTGTCAGAAGGCGACCGCATGACCGGTGAGTACATTGATGACAACGTTCTTCAGGCCAGGGTCAATGCAGCATTGATAAACGACCCGATCACCAAGTCACTGAGAATCGACGTGGAAGTCAACCGGGGTGAAGTCAGTCTGGGTGGGTTTGTCGATTCCGATGAAGCACGCGCGGCCGCCGTTGCTACTACGCAAAAGACCAAGGGTGTTATTAAAGTCATTAACAATCTGACGGTACGCTAAACCAGCTGCATCAAAAGGCACAGGTATCAGCAGTATGGCTGACATCAACGCTTTGACAATATAGGGCGTCAGGGTAAACGTACTCAAGAAAGTTTTTACCCTGATCCCAATTTTGACCCTGCTCATCTTTCTCTGTGTCTTCTGCGCGAGTCAGCGGGTATCACGATCCGGATATGACCGGGACAAAGCGGGCACAAGCGAACAGACTGCGATCCATTATGTCGAAATTGGGAGTGGTCCGCCAGTCATCTTGATTCCCGGTCTGAGCGCGCAAATTGTGCGTTACCGCACAGACGCAGGATGACTTTACGAATATCTTGTAAATAAGCGCCACTTAATTTCTCCGCAAGCTTTTCGCTTCAGAGTAAGTGATCTTTAAGCACTTGAAATACGGAAAAATATTCTCATGACTACTCATAACACCGCTGCCTTACAGCTTCTGTGCGTTGCGGTTTAACCTGCCATCCAATCAGGTTTCTAAACACCAATTTTGGATTTAATTCACCCATGGAGAAAAATATGAAAACGTTGATGCCAGGCGTCACGTTAATTTTACTGCTTGCATTTGCACCCGCCGCACTGGCGGACAAAGCCAGCGCAACCAATGAAGTTGCCGAAGCCCGGGCCATGGTCCGTTCGGCAGAACGCAGCGGAGCCGATTCCACGGCCACCGTAGAACTGAAAATGGCCCGGGATTTACTCAATTCCGCCCAGTCAAACCTGGATGACAGGGACTGGCAGGATGCTGAGTACGCCGCGAGGAAATCACAGCGCGACGCTGAAGTGGCAGATTCCAAGACAGAGGCGCTCAAGGCCGAGCACTCTTTGGCAGAACTGCAATCGGTTGTCGACACACTTAAAAGCGAATTAAAACGCCAGGGAGAAACCCAATGAACGCATTTATCCCATACAAAACGGCCGGTCTGGTATTGCTGGGAGTGTTTCTGCTCAGTGCTTGCGCAACCGCGCCAACGGTTAACCCGAAAGTCACGGCACTGCAAACCAAGCTGGAGACACTGGAAAGCAATATGGAACTGGCTTCCCGTGGTGGCGAAGAGTTGAAAACCGCAAGAACGGCGGTGCAGTGGGCTGTCAAACCACCCAAAAGATCGACCGACCAGGAAATAGCTTACCGGCTTTACGTCGCAGACCGCCTGCTCCAGACTGCTGAATGGAGCGCGCGTGAAAGGTTTGCCGAAGATCGCAGCAAAAATCTGGTCAAAGAGCACGAAAAACTGGTATTGCAAGCACGGACTCTGGAAGCTGATCGTGCTCGTGCGCAGGCAGCACAGGCAAGGCAAAGCACGGCCGATGCCCTGGTGTTACGTGAACGCGCATTACAGGAAGCAACTGAAGCACAAGAGCTGCGCGATGAAGCGCAATTGGCACAATCAGTAGCAATGGAAAACCAGCGCGCAGCAGAAACTGCAACAAGTGTGGCCAGGACAGATACTGAAAATGCTCGCCTGGCAGCAGCAGGCGAGGCAGAAAAAGCCAGAATGGCGCGGGCCGAGACAGCGGCGGCCAGGACAGATACTGAAAATGCTCGCCTGGCAGCAGCAGGCGAGGCAGAGAAAGCCAGAAAGGCGCGGGCCGAGACAGCGGCGGCCAAGGCCGAGATGGAATCCCTGCGTGGCCAGTTGTCAGAACTCGAGGCTAAACAAACTGAGCGTGGCTTGCTCATCACCCTGGGTGATGTCCTGTTCGAATTCAACAAGTCCGAGCTAAGAACCGGTGGACAACGCAATTTGTTGCCCCTGGCGGAAGCGTTGAAGGCACGCACTGATCAGTTGGTTATCATTGAAGGTCACACTGATAGCATCGGCAACCATGCCTACAACATGACCCTTTCCGAGAGCCGGGCAGAGGCAGTCGAACATTACCTGGTAGAGCAGGGGGTTGCTTTCAACCGTATCAGTATCAAGGGCCTGGGACCTGATTTTCCGGTAGCCGATAATGGCAGTAATGAAGGCCGCCAGCTTAACCGGCGCGTCGAGGTCATTTTACCCAACCTCAATTAGAATCATTTTTAATAGTGACTGAGGGGTCAGTTAACGCTGACCCCTTTTTTTATGCGGGATTTTGTGTTT
>JAPHTE010000247.1 GCA_026196445.1 Lysobacterales bacterium | reverse complement strand
TCCTCAGGGACCTGCGTAAACCCAACACCGTGCCGGAGGGCTGGATCGATGACTGACAGTAGCCATATTGATAATAATCGTACCGTAATCATCGGTGGCGGCCATAACGGCCTGGTCTGCGCGGCCTACCTCGCAAAAGCCGGCAGGCAGGTGACCGTACTCGAAGCTGCACCGCAGGTTGGCGGGGCGGCGGTCACTCGTGAATTTGCACCCGGTTACAAGGTTTCAGCCGGCGCGCACCTGCTATATGTGCTCGACGCCGATGTGCGCAAAGAACTGGCGCTGGACACACAAGGTCTTTCGTTCTCGCAGTCGGGTATCAAGACCACCGCATTGGCTGAAGACAGTAACCACTTACTGATTGCCGGCGACCGGCTGCAGGGAGCCAACATCAGCGCAGCCGACCAGGCTGCAATGCAGGAATACCAGCGCTTGATGAGGCGTTTTGCGCGTGTACTGAACCACCTGAACAAGCGAATTCCACCACGTATCGGAACCCGCAATCGCAGGGACTGGATGAACCTGGCCAAAACTGCTCTGGACATACGTCTGCTGGGACGGGACAACATGCGTGAGTTCCTGCGTATCGCTGGAATCAACGTATACGACGTACTTGAAGAACACTTTGAAAATCCATTGCTGAAAGGCGCCCTGAGCATGGATGGCGTACTGGGTACCAACCTCGGCCCCCGTTCTAACAACAGCGTTTTTTGTGCACTGCAACGCCTCAGCGGTCTGCAGGGTCTGGCAACCCCCAGGGGCGGCATGGGTGCTGTAAGCGCTGCGCTGGCACGGGCAGCAAGCCAGCATGGCGCAGAAATCAGGACCTCGGCTGTAGTAACACGCATCCTGGTGGAAGACGGCCGTGTCCAGGGGGTGGAGCTGACCGGTGGTGAAAAAGTCCTGGCTGGCACGGTGATATCCAACGCCGACCCCAAGACCACTTTTCTCGGTCTGCTTGGCGCCCGTCACCTGGAGGCCGGGTTTACACGCAGGATTATGAATATACGTATGCGTGGCAATACCGCCAAGTTGCATCTGGCTCTCGATAGCCTGCCTGAGTTCAAGGGACTGAATCAGGATCGGCTGGGTGACCGTCTGCTGATCGCCCCGGACTTGCAGTACGTGGATCACGCTTTCAATCACGCCAAGTATGGTGAGTACTCAACCCGGCCGGTGGCGGAAATCACTATCCCCAGCATCTACGATGACAATCTCGCGCCGGCAGGCAAGCACGTGCTGTCAGCCGTAGTGCAATACGCGCCATACGAGTTGAAAGAGGGCTGGCAAACCGGCAAGGAAGCGTTTACCGGGTTGGTACTGGACACGCTGGCGCGCTACGCGCCCGGTATCCGCGACCAGGCCAGGCACATCGAATTACTGACTCCCGCAGACATCGAACGTGAGTTCCGCATCACGGGCGGCCATTGGCACCATGGCGAACTGGCTATCGACCAGGCCCTGATGTTGCGGCCGGTACCGGGTGCTGCACAGTACGCCAGCCCGGTTGATGGGCTCTACCTGTGCGGGGCCGGCAACCACCCCGGTGGCGGCGTCATGGGCAGCGCGGGCCGTAATGCAGCAACCGCAATACTGGCCACGGAAAATACCAAGGGCGAACGATCATGAACCACACCAGTAATCCCATAAGCAGCCAGGGCACCGTTGATTACTCGACCAAGGCGCACTACAAAACCAAGGTTTTCCCAAGCCCGTTCTATTCCCGCCAGGAGCCCCTGAACCACCTGCGGGAATGGGGTCGATGGGCGGACTACCTGTCACCGCGGGCCTATACCTGTTCCGACATGGAATATTTCGCCTGCCGCAACACCTGCGCGGTATTTGACCTGACGCCAATGACCAAGTACCGCATAAGCGGTAAAGACGCGCTCGCCTACCTGGACCGGCTGGTTACGCGCGACGTCGGCAAAATCAAGCCAGGCCGGGTGGGTTACTCGGTGTGGTGCGCGGACAATGGCAGGGTGATCGACGATGGCACCATCTTTCACCTGGGTGACAACGATTACCGCCTGTGTTCACAGGAGCGTCACCTGGACTGGTTGATGCTCAACACCGTGGGCTTCAATGTCGCCTTGCACGATGAAACCCACGAGGTGGCCGCACTCGCCCTGCAGGGTCCGACTTCCTGCGCGACGCTCAGGAGAATGGGTCTTGAGGACGTCGAAACCATGAAACCCTTTGATATCCGGTATTTCGAGTTTGGCAATACAAAATTAATGGTTTCCAGGACCGGCTTCACCGGGGACCTGGGCTACGAATTGTGGATAGACCCCGCCTGCGCCGAAAT
>JAPHTE010000280.1 GCA_026196445.1 Lysobacterales bacterium | reverse complement strand
AGCCAATGTGATGTCTGGCGCCGCTCCATGAGCTGTTTAACCAGCAACGCGGGTATGACCCGGATCATCGGCCCGGCAGTCGTGTTGAAGTCCGGCTCGGCGATCGGTGTGACGGTGCCGGCGCGGTAGCTGATTTGCCAGCCTTCATCCCCCTTGATGATCTGGCTGCCATTAAAGTCAAAGCCGCCGCCGCTGCCCTTGTTGATGCCAACAAAAGTGCGCTGGCTAAAATCGATGACGGAGGTATTTTCAGTCTCGTTTTGATCCCAGGGTGGGCCCGGTACACGGCTCTGGTTGGTGGCAAAAGTGGTTGAGCGCCTCTTTTGCTCCACGGTGTTCAGGTTGGCGATGGCCTCGGCGCCCCCATAGGCCTCGATAGCCGCATCAATGACCGCGTTGGCACGGTTAACGGCATTCAGCGGCAGCGTATCTTCGGCGGATACCACGACGCTTGCCATCAGCAGGCTGGTGGCAATAAATGTAACGATTAACTTCTTCATGCTAACTCCTTGACTGATTGGGTTTTGGGCTCGTTGAAAGACCCAAGCAAAGGAGTCGGTCCCTCTGGCCCGCAAGCGGCAGTGGCAATCTGCGCGGCTCGAAGACTACAACAACTCTCAGCTTTCAGTGTGCACCGGACCGAATCAGATGTCGCTCTCGATACGGCAGGAAGAAATTGCTCTGCGACAAGTCGCTGTGGATTCCTTTTTCCAACGCATGCAATCGAACAGCAGGGTGTGTTGGGCATGCTGAACTTTACGTTAACGTAAACGTAATGTATGATTTCCGGGTCTGAATAAAGACGTCAGTGTGAAGTTGCGCTCAGGGAACCCGTATGGAAAAGACCTATACCATCTCCGATCTCGCGAACGAGTTCGATATCACCACGCGCACCATCCGTTTTTACGAAGAAAAGGGTTACATCAACCCCAGGCGCAACGGCACGCAACGCATTTACGACGCTGCCGACCGCACCAGCCTGAGGCTGATACTGCGTGGCAAACGCCTGGGACTGAGCCTGGAAGAAACTGCGGACATGATCCGCATGTACGGTGAACCGGGCGGCAACCGCAAGCAACTCGAAAAGTTCATCCAACGCATCAGTGAAAAACGCGCCGAGCTGGAACGCAAGAGCAGGGACCTGGAAAAGATGCTGGATGACCTGCGGCGTGTGGAAGACAAGGCCCGGTTGACGCTGGCCAAGTACAGCAATTGATTAACGACAAGCAACATACATATTTTTCAAGGTGACAGGAATGAATCAACCCGCCTCCAACATCGACACCGGTAATGAAAAGGCAAGTGATGCGCCTTTGCGTTTTGTGACCGCTGCTTCCCTTTTCGATGGGCACGATGCGGCCATCAACATCATGCGCCGCCTGATCCAGGCGCAGGGCTGCGAGGTCATCCACCTGGGCCATAACCGCGGTGTGCTGGACATCGTGCGCGCGGCCATACAGGAAGATGCTGACGCGATAGCGGTGTCGTCGTACCAGGGCGGACACATTGAATTCTTCCGCTTCATGATCGATGAACTGAAGGCGCGTGGCGCGGAACACATCCAGGTGTTCGCCGGTGGCGGCGGCACCATTACGCTGGAAGAAATTGCGCAGCTGGAGTCTTACGGTGTCAACCGTATTTACCATCCCGACGATGGCATGCAGCTGGGGCTCGTCGAAATGATCCAGGATGTGGTTTCACGTGCTGCTGAGCACCGTCGCACGCCGGTCGTGCCAACACAGTTGCGCGAGGATAACGCGACCGACGTGACACAGGTGCTGACCGCGTTGGAGACGGCTGTGTTTGGCGACGCAGAGCTGGAAATGAGACGCCGCGAGTGGGCCAGCGTCAAGAAACAGGCGCCGGTCATCGGTATCACCGGCACGGGCGGCGCGGGCAAATCGTCTGTCACCGACGAGTTGCTGAACCGCATACTGGCGGCCTTTCCGGACAAACGTATCGCCATCCTGGCAGTGGACCCGACCCGCAGACGCACGGGTGGCGCCTTGCTGGGTGACCGCATCCGGCTGAATTCGCTGCGTTCCGAAAATATTTTCATGCGCTCGATGGCCACGCGCCGTCAGCACATGGCAACCAGCGCGATGCTGCAGGACGCCATTCATTTCCTCAAGTCCGCAGGGTTTGACCTGGTCATCGTCGAGACCGCCGGAATTGGCCAGTCGGATTCCGAGATCGTCGACATGGTCGATTTCTCCTGTTACGTGATGACTTCGGAGTTCGGCGCCCAGAGCCAGCTGGAAAAGATCGACATGCTGGATTTCGCTGAACTGGTCATCCTCAACAAGTATGACAAACGTGGCGCCGAGGATGCCCTGCGCGATATCCGTAAACAGTGGAAACGTAACCACAACGCGTTCAACGTCGAAGATGAGGATGTACCGGTTTACCCGACCATCGCCAGCCAGTTCAACGATCCGGGCCTGAGCTGGATGTTCGTCAACCTGCTACGCCTTTTGCGCGAAAAACTTGATCTGCCCGAGGAAGACTGGTCGGTGGACATGGACCTGCCCGACCACACACCCAAAGCCACCGTGCTGATCCCCGGCAACCGCGTGCGCTACCTGGCCGAGATCGCCGAGCAGGGCAGGGATATAAACCAGGACATAGAACGACAGGCCCAGGCTGCCAGCCTGGCGCAGAATTATTACGAGTGCCTGAAAGACCTGGGTGATCCCGACCTGCCGGTTGCATTTGATGCCTATTTATCGAACACTCCTGTGGGAGCGGCGTCTCGCCGCGATTCAGCCCGGGATGAAACGGGGCTTAAGGTCACTCTCATTCTTCGCCAGCGCTACAACGCCGCCCTGGCAGAGCTGACCGGGGAAGCGATCGGACTGTTAAAGGAGTGGCCCGGGCGTAAAGCGGGCATCCGCACCGAGCAATACAGCTACGAGGTGCGAGGGCGTGGGATCACGGGTGACAACTTCAGGGAGTCCCTGAGCAAGCTGCAAATTCCCAAGATCGGCATGCCGCGCGACCGCGATTGGGGTGAATTGCTGTCGTTCCTGATGCGCGAAAACCTGCCCGGTGGCTACCCCTACACGGCTGGTGTATTCCCCTATCGCCGCGCCGGTGAGGACCCGACCCGCATGTTTGCCGGCGAGGGCACGCCGGAGCGTACCAACCGACGGTTCCATTATCTCAGCAAGTCAGGCGAGTCGGTCAGGCTGAGTACCGCTTTCGATTCGGTCACGCTCTACGGCGAAGACCCGCACACGCGTCCTGATATCTATGGAAAGGTAGGCAATTCGGGTGTATCCATCGCCACGCTGGATGACCTCAAGAAACTCTACTCCGGTTTTGACCTGTGCGCACCCAGTACTTCGGTTTCGATGACCATCAACGGCCCGGCGCCGATGATGCTGGCGTTTTTCATGAACGCGGCCATCGATCAGCAGGTTGAAAAGCACCTGGATGAGACCAGCGGCTGGAAAGCGGCCGACAAGGTCATCAAAAAGTATTTCCGCGAAAGCCAGCCGGTGTATTCCGGTGACTTGCCCGAGGGCAGTGACGGACTGGGCCTGCGCCTGCTGGGTATTACCGGTGACAAGGTCGTGGATGCCGAGACCTACGCACGTATCAGCAAGGAAACGATCAGCAAGGTCCGCGGCACCGTGCAGGCCGATATCCTCAAGGAAGACCAGGCGCAGAATACCTGTATCTTTTCCACCGAGTTCGCGATGCGCATGATGGGCGACATCCAGCAGTATTTCGTCGACCACCGGGTACGTAATTTTTACTCGGTGTCCATCTCCGGCTACCACATCGCCGAGGCCGGCGCGAACCCGATCAGCCAGTTGGCGTTTACGCTGAGCAACGGCCTGACCATTGTCGAGTATTACCTCGCCCGGGGCATGCACATCGACGAATTTGCGCCCAACCTGAGTTTCTTCTTCTCCAACGGCATGGACCCGGAATACACCGTCATAGGACGGGTCGCCCGCCGTATCTGGGCGCGCGCGATGCGCGAGCGCTACGGCGCCAATGAGCGTAGCCAGAAGCTCAAGTACCACATCCAGACCTCGGGCCGCTCACTGCACGCGCAGGAAATCCAGTTCAACGACATCCGCACCACGCTACAGGCGCTTTACGCCTTGTTTGACAACTGTAATTCGCTGCATACCAACGCCTACGACGAAGCCATCACCACGCCGACGGAGGAATCCGTGCGCCGCGCGGTGGCCATCCAGATGATCATCAACAAGGAACTGGGCCTGAACTTTAACGAAAACCCGTGGCAGGGCAGTTT
>JAPHTE010000249.1 GCA_026196445.1 Lysobacterales bacterium | reverse complement strand
ACCGCTTCCCAGCCAAAGAACAACTGCAGGAAGTTGTTCGACATGACCAGCATCAGCATCGAGAAGGTAAACAGCGCAATGTAGCTGAAGAAACGCTGGTAACCCGGATCATCACGCATGTAACCGATCGTGTAGACGTGGATCAGCATCGATACGAATGACACGGTCGTCATCATCAGTGATGTCAGGTGATCGACCAGGAATCCGACCTGGAAACGGATACCATCGGCGACCATCCAGGTGTAGACCGTGATGTTCACGGTATCCAGCGCGCCTTCGATCTGTTGCATCAGTATCCAGGCCGACAGGACAAATGAGCCTGCCACGCCGAGGATCGTGACACTGTGAGCGCCGACACGGCCTACCTGGTTGCGGAATAGACCAGCCAGTATCGCGCCACCCAACGGCAGCAGCGGTATCAGCAAAAGGGTGGTTTGCAACGACATGTTCATCCTTTCAAATCATCCAGTTCGGCAACGTTAATCGTCTGCCTGTTACGGAACAGCACAACCAGTATGGCGAGACCGATGCCCGCCTCGGCTGCCGCCACCGTCAGTATGAAAAATACGAAAATTTGTCCGTCCAGGTTGCCCAAAAAGCGCGAGAACGCGACGAAATTCATGTTCACCGCCAGCAACATCAACTCGATACACATCAGCAGGATGATGATGTTTTTGCGGTTAATAAAAATCCCGGCAACACTGAGACTGAATAACACCGCGCCCAGGGTCAGAAAATGTGCAAGTGTCAGCATGATATTTCCTCAGGCTCCGTTCGGCTTTTCCGGTTTCATCTTGACCAGGCGCACGCTTTCCTCGCGCCGCGCACGGACCTGTTCGGCCGGGTTCTGCTTCCTGACACCCGGTCGGGTCCGCAGTGTCAACGCCACCGCAGCGAGGATCGCAACCAGCAGCACGACACCGGCTATTTCGAATGGCAGCAGGTAGTTGGTGTACAGCAGCTCACCGAGTTCGCGGGTATTGCTGTAATCGGCCGGGTTGGGCATGGGCACCGGGAACATCTCGGCGCCAAAACGCCCCTTGCTCCACAGCACCATCAACAACTCGGCTGCCATCGCCAGCGCTACAAGCACCGCTACCGGAAGGTAGCGGATAAAACCTTCCTTTAAGGGCACCAGGTTGATATCCAGCATCATCACCACGAACAGGAACAGCACCATGACCGCCCCGACGTAGACGACTATCAGAATAATGGCGAGGAATTCCGCTTCCAGCAGCATCCAGATTCCGGCGGCGCTGAAAAACGCCAGCACCAGGAACAGGACTGCATAAACCGGGTTGCGCACCGTGATAACCGCCACGGCTGCGAATATCATCACCAGCGAAAAGGCGTAAAAAATCAGTTCCTGGACAATCATCGGTAGGCCGCATCCTTGTTACGATTTTCTGCGATTTCATCTTCGAAGCGGTCGCCGATCGCCAGCAGTTTTTCCTTGGTCAGGATGCCTTCTTCGCGGGTTTCCATGTGGTACTCGAGGAAATCGGTCAGCACGATGGAATCGACCGGGCAGGACTCTTCGCAATAGCCGCAGTAAATACATTTGAACAAATCAATGTCGTATTTCGTCGTACGCCGGCTGCCATCTTCCCTCTGGGTGGACTCGATGGTGATCGCCAGCGCCGGGCAAACTGCTTCGCACAGCTTGCAGGCAATACAACGTTCCTCGCCGTTCGGGTAGCGACGCAACGCGTGCAGGCCACGGAAACGGGGAGACTTTGGTGTTTTCTCTTCCGGGTAATTGATGGTAATGCGCGGACGGAAAAAATGGCGCATTGTGAGGCCCATGCCCGCCAACAACTCGAGCAACATCAGGCTGCGTAAATATTCGATGATTCGTTTCATCATCAGCTACCCTTTACCACGATCCCAAGCACCGTCATCAGGGCAGCCAACATCACCCAGACCAGTGTTATGGGAATAAGTACTTTCCAACCCAGACGCATGATCTGGTCGTAACGGTAACGGGGCCACGTTGCCCGGTACCACAAAAACATGAACATGAACACGACGGTCTTGGCCAGGAACCAGACGATGCTGCCTTCTGCCAGCCAGGTGTCACCGAGCACCGGCCAGCCCTCAAACGGCGACAACCAGCCACCGGCGAACAGGATGGCGCTCAAGCCCGAGATCAGGATCATGTTGGCGTATTCAGCCAGGAAGAACACGGCGAATGTCGAACCGGAGTATTCCACGTGGAATCCGGCCACGATCTCTGACTCGCCTTCGGCCATGTCGAATGGTGCACGGTTGGTTTCTGCCAGGCCGGAGATCATGTAAATGACAAATAGCGGGAACAGCGGCAGCCAGTACCAGTCAAAAATACCGCCTTGCTGTGCCAGCACGATTTCACGCAGGTTCAGCGAACCGGCCAGGATCAACACGCCCACCAGTGCAAAACCCATGGCGATTTCATAGGAAACCGTCTGCGCAGCAGCACGCATGGCGCCGAGGAATGCATACTTCGAGTTGGAAGCCCAACCCGCAATGATCACACCGTAAACACCCAACGAAGTCAAAGCCAACACGTAAATCAGGCCGGCGTCCACATCCGCCAGCACCAGGAAGTCGTTGAACGGCACCACCGCCCAGGCGGCAAAGGCCGGGGCCAGGGAAATGATCGGCGCGATGATGAACAGGAAACGGTTTGCGTTGGTCGGCAGGATGATCTCTTTCAGCAACAGCTTGAACACGTCGGCGAAAGGCTGGATCAGGCCCAGCGGACCCACCCGGTTCGGTCCGACCCGGACCTGCATGGAACCAATCACCTTGCGCTCGAAGTAGGTGTAGAACGCGACCACCGTGATCAGCGGAACCACGATCACGAGAATCTTGAGCAATGTCCAGACTATGTAGGTTGAGGTTATCCAGTTGATAACCGGTTCAAGCATTTCAAGCATCAGGACGCCTCCACGCTAATGGGTCCAAAACTGTCGCCCAGTTGGCTGCTGGCCTTGCCGGCGCCTTTCAGCCACACCGCGCCAGGCGGCAATTCAGCACATATCCGTAATGGCAGGACGGCGCTCGCGCCGTCCTGGCTGACCTTGACCTGGGCGCCTTCAGCAAAACCCTTGCTACGGGCATCGGCGGGGTTCAGGCCGACAAATTCAATTTCGCCGTGCACGGTCTGTTGCAAGTATGCTGAGCGCCGGCACAGGCCATCGACCGCGTACATGGCTACTTCGCCAACCCGGTACATTTCGCCGTCTGTAGGTGGTAACGCCAGTTCGATATCACCCGGGGTGTATTGGGGGGTACCGATCGCGGCCAGCATCTCATCTTGCAGCGAACCGAGATCCACCTGGGTGAAACCGTCCAGTTCGAGGTCACCACCCAGTCTGCGCAGTATTTTCCAACCGGGCCGTGACTGGCCGGCAGGTTTCGCTGCCTGGGACACCTTGAATGACTGGCTGTCGAGCGCGTAATACGTACCTTCCGATTCCGCCAACGGCGCCAGCGGCAGAATCACGTCGGCAACGTCTTTGAGGTCTTCACCGGCGAAGCTGGCTACCGCCACCACGTTTTCGGAAGATTTCAATGCATTTCGAGCCAGCGCCGGGTTGGCCATGTCAAAACCTGGCTCGACATCCCACAGCAGGTAACCCTTGAGTGGCGTTTCGAGCATCTTGCGCGCGTCCAGGCCCTGCTCGACTTCGGCACCGCCGCAACCCTGGCCAGGTAGCGCCCCGGCCATCGTGGCGCCGGTGGTATTTCCACCGTGCGGAACCATGTTCAGGATGGAGCCGGTTGCCTCACAAATCCATGCAGCCAATTGACGTAACCAGCCAGCCTGGCCATGCGCCATTGCCGATTGGCCCAGGATCAGCATACCGTTGCCGTCACGGTTGAGCATTCCGGCGATCCGCTTATGCGTTTCGGTCTCCCGGCTATCGTCATACGCAGCCTGCAGGGTTTCGGGTAGATTCTTTCCGGTCTCCCGCGCCACCGCAACTGCGATCGCCGCCAGGTCTGCGACCATATTCTGTGGTGCGCTGATAACCTTGTCAGCCACCGTGAAATGAAAATTCCAGTCCACCGGGTTCAGGGCCGCTACCGTTGCGCCCCTGCGCCATGCCTTGCGTACACGCTGGCCCAGGATCGGCGCTTCCTGGCGGATGTGACTGCCGACCAGCAGGATGGCGTCGCTGTCATCGATCGCGGCCATCGCGGAACTGAAAGCGGTTGGCCCCGTTCGCGCTGCATCATCACTGAAATCCTGCTCACGCAAGCGGTGATCGATGTTCGCACAATCCAGCCCGCGCGCCAGACGCTGGGCAAGGAAATATTCTTCGGTCGAGGCACTGGCGGACATCAACACGCCGAGCAATTTGGCGCCGTACTCGCTTACCGTGGAGCGCAGGGCGCGGGACGCCGCCTTGATGCCCTCTTCCCAGGTCACGTCGCTCCAGCGCCCGTCGACCTTGACCATCGGCTGTAAGACACGATCATCGCTCTCGAGGCCGAAATGTGCGTAGCGGTCGCGGTCCGACAGCCAGGTTTCATTGGCCGGCTCACAATCCCTTGGCACCGCGCGCAGGACCTTGCCGTAGCGCGTGTGATACCAGAGATTCGACAGCACACCGTCGTGCGCGGCCAGCGATGGCTTGGCCATCAGTTCCCAGGCGCGCGCTGAAAAACGGAACGGCTTGTTGGTCAGTGCGCCGACCGGGCACAGGTCGATCACGTTGCCCGACAGTTCCGAATCGATGCCCTGCTCCAGGCAGGTGCTGATCTCGGCGCGGTCACCACGCCCCAGCATACCCAGTTCCTGGGTGCCGGCGATCTCGTCCATAAAACGCACGCAACGCGTGCACTGGATGCAGCGGGTCAGGTCCGTTTGGACCAGCGGTCCGATGTCATGGTCCTTGACGACACGCTTGCGCTCCGTGAAGCGTGACACGGAACGGCCATATCCCATTGAAAGGTCTTGTAATTCACACTCACCGCCCTGGTCGCATATCGGACAATCCAGCGGGTGGTTGATCAGCAGGAATTCCATCACGCCGTGCTGCGCATCGATGGCGCGGCGCGACTGCGTGTAGACCTTCATGCCATCCATGACCGGCGTAGCGCAGGCCGGTACCGGCTTGGGCGCCTTTTCGACATCCACCAGGCACATGCGGCAGTTGGCCGAGATGCTCAGTTTCTCGTGGTAACAGAACCGCGGGATGCTGATACCGGCCTTGTCCGTCGCCTCGATAATCATCGAGCCTTTTGGCACCTGCATGGCCTTGCCATCGACTTCGATGCTGACCATATCAACTGTATTTTCGGGCTGCGCGCTCATGCAGCTTTCCCCTCTTGACCATCGACCATGGAACGGCCGTGTTCAACGTAGTACTCAAATTCATGCCAGTAATGGCGCAGGAAACCCTGCACCGGCCAGGCTGCGGCCTCGCCAAAGGCGCAGATGGTGTGACCCTCGATCTGGCCAGCGGCGGAGCGCAACAGTTCGAGGTCCTCGGGCTTGCCTTTGCCATCCACGATGCGTTGCAGCACCCGGTGCATCCAGCCGGTGCCTTCACGGCAGGGTGTGCACTGGCCGCAGGATTCCATGTGGTAGAAACGGGATATCCGGGTGCAGGCCTTGACCATGCAGGTGGTTTCGTCCATGACGATGACGGCGCCGGAACCCAGGCCCGAGCCGGCCTTGGCCAGCGAGTCGAAATCCATGGTGCATTCCATGATCAGCTCCGCAGGCAATACCGGCATGGATGAACCACCCGGGATAACGCCCTTGAGCTGGTTGCCGCCTCTGACGCCGCCGGCCATTTCCAGCAGCTCCGCAAAGGGTGTGCCCATCGGAATTTCAAAGTTACCCGGCTTGTTGACGTGGCCGGATACGGAAAATACCTTGGGGCCGCCGTTATTGGGCTTACCAATATCCAGGAACCACTGGCCGCCGTTGCGCATGATATGCGGTACCGAAGCCAGTGTTTCGGTGTTGTTGATCGTGCTCGGCTTGCCGTAGAGGCCGAAGTTGGCCGGGAACGGCGGTTTGAAGCGAGGCTGGCCTTTCTTGCCTTCCAGCGACTCCATCAGCGCTGTTTCTTCACCGCAGATATAGGCACCAGCGCCCAGTGCACTATAAATGTCCATGTCCACGCCGGAATCCAGGATATTTTTGCCCAGTAAACCTGCCTCGTAGGCTTCTTTGAGGGCGCCTTCGAAACGCTCATACGGTTCGTGGTGGAATTCGCCACGCATGTAGTTGTAACCCACCGTTGCGCCCATCGCGTAACCGGCAATGCACATGCCTTCGATCACCGCGTGCGGGTTGAAGCGCAGGATGTCGCGGTCCTTGCAGGTACCGGGTTCGGATTCATCCGAATTACACAGGATATATTTCTGGCCCGGTGCTGAACGTGGCATGAAGCTCCACTTCAAACCACAGGGGAAACCCGCACCGCCGCGTCCGCGCAGGGCGGAATGT
>JAPHTE010000454.1 GCA_026196445.1 Lysobacterales bacterium | reverse complement strand
GCCGAAGATTTTTATCGTGAAGACCACCGCCTGATCTTCCAGGCGATCAGCGATTTGCATGACAACAGCCGGCCTTGTGATGCAGTAACGGTCAGTGAGTGGTTTGAGTCACACGGCAAGACCGACCAGGTCGATGGCGGCAATTACATTTCCCAGCTGGCCAATAACACCCCCAGCGCAGCCAACGTCGCCGCCTATGCCGATATCGTGCGTGAGAAAAGCATACTGCGCAGCCTGATCGACGCCGGTGCGCAGATTACCAGCAGCGCATTTGCCTCAGATGGCAGGGAAAGCAAAACCCTGCTCGAAGAAGCGGAACGACTGGTGTTTGCAATTGCAGACAAGGGCGCGCGTGGTACGACCGGCCTCGTCTCTGTCCAGGAAATGCTCAAAGAGGCATTGGAAAGGATCGAGGAACTCAGTGCGTTCGAGGGTGAAATCACCGGCATTCCGTCTGGTTTTACCGGTTTTGACAAATTAACCGCAGGCTTACAACCCTCCGACCTGATCATCGTGGCTGGCCGCCCGGCCATGGGTAAAACCACCTTTGCCATGAATATTGCCGAAAATGCAGCGGTTCGACATGGTAAATCGGTGGCGGTATTCAGCATGGAAATGGCCTCACTGCAGCTGGTGATGCGCCTGTTCTCGTCGATGGGCCAGATCGAGCAGAATAAACTTCGCACCGGCACATTGGATGATTCGGACTGGCCAAAGCTGACCTCTGCGATGAACCTGCTGCACAAGAGCAAGATATTCATCGACGATACTCCCGCCTTGTCGCCGGCAGAATTGCGCGCCAGGGCCCGCCGTTTGAAACGAAGACACGATATTGACATGATCGTTGTGGATTACATGCAGCTGATGGCGGTGCCCGGTACACGTGAAAACCGCGCCACCGAAATTGCAGAAATATCGCGTTCGTTAAAAACCATAGCGAAGGAATTGAATATACCTGTAGTTGCCTTGTCTCAGTTGAATCGAGACCTGGAAAAACGCCAGGACCGGCGGCCGGTCATGTCGGATTTGAGGGAGTCGGGCTCCATCGAGCAGGACGCCGACCTCATCGTATTCATCTACAGGGATGAGGTATATACAAAAGATGCCTGCAACGAACCGGGTGTTGCCGAAATCATCATTGGAAAACACCGTAACGGTTCGATCGGTGATATCAAGTTGTCCTGGCAGGGAAAGTGGCTACGTTTTTATAACCTGGCGCACGAGGTCGACTATCGGCATAGCGAATACTAGCGCTGCAGACAGATTACTCTTCGATTTCCGTTAGTTCGTACTTGCGCAGGTAACCACGCAGTTGGTGATAGGTCATGCCGAGGAACTCGGCGGTCTTTTTCTGGTTGAAACGGCAACGCTCCATGGCGTCCTTGATACGTTTGATTTCCTCATCCTGGATACACTGCTTGAAATCGTAGGGCCCGGTTGGCAATGCAGCCGGTGCAGCCTTTTCGGGAGTCTCTTTCAAGCCCGGCCGCCAGGGTGAATCGAAGGGATCAAACACGATGTCCACGATCGGTTGATCCTGATCCTGGCAGGCATAGACCGCGCGTTCGACGACGTTCTTCAATTCCCGGACATTACCGGGCCAACGGTATGTCATCAGCGCATCCTTGGCCTGCTCACTGAAACCGTTGAACACGTCCTGACCCAGTTCACCGGCCATCTTGACGGCAAAATGTTCCGCCAGGGTCATGATGTCCCCGGGCCGTTCCCGCAATGGCGGCAGGGTAATGACATCGAAGGCCAACCGGTCCAACAGGTCGTCACGGAACTTGCCACTTTCAGCCAGTCCGGGCAGGTCCTCGTTGGTAGCGCCGATAATCCGCACATTGGTGCGGATGGATTCACTGCCGCCGACGCGCTCGAATTCACCGTATTCAATGACCCGCAGGATTTTTTCCTGTACGGCGGACGACGTGCTTGAGAGTTCGTCCAGGAACAGGCTGCCATCGTTGGCCAGTTCAAACCGCCCCAGGCGGCGCTTGGCCGCGCCCGTGAATGATCCGGCTTCGTGGCCGAACAGTTCGGTTTCCAGCAGAGATTCGGTGAGCGCGGCGCAGTTCAGCTTGATGAAAGGAAAATCCCAACGCCCCGACAGGAAATGGATACGCGCCGCGATCAACTCCTTGCCGGTGCCGCGTTCACCGATCACCAGCACGGGCCGGTTTAGTGGCGCGACGCGGGAAACGTGTTCCAGTATCCCCAAAAAAGCCGGAGATTCACCGATGAGTTGTTGGTCCTGCGGTTTGCGCATCCCCTGATTGCCTCGTCCCAGTGTTGCATTGACCGGCGTCTATTGTAAGTAATTTACCAAATGTTGTCTTTGGGCCTATTGGCACATACCGGATCACTGGCGGTCGCACATCTTATCTGCTACAACGTGCACGTGCAGCGAGGAATCATACGTGGCAAAAGCAAAAACACTTTTTTACTGTAACGCCTGTGGCAGCGAGCTGGGCAAGTGGGCCGGGCAATGTCCCGACTGCAAGGCCTGGAACACGGTGGAAGAATTCCGCCAGGCCGCCACACCCGGTGCGCCACGCGCCGGTGGCTATGCCGGTGCTGCCGGCCAGAAAGTCACCAAACTCTCGGCGGTGTCAGAAGAGAAAGTCGAACGTGTCAGCGTCGGCATTGCCGAGTTGGACCGGGTGCTGGGCGGCGGAATCGTGCCGGGTTCGGTGGTTTTGATTGGTGGTGATCCGGGTATCGGAAAATCGACCCTGTTGTTGCAGGTGCTGGCAGGACTTACCGGGCGCACGAATTGCCTGTACGTCAGCGGCGAGGAATCGCTGCAACAGATCAACATGCGGGCCAGGCGTCTCGGTCTCGCAGTGGGTGGTTTGAAGTGTCTGACCGAAACCAGCGTGGAACAGATTCTGCACGTCGCCGGCAAGGAACAACCCGGCATGCTGGTGGTCGATTCCATCCAGACCCTGCACACCGATCTGGTGCAGTCGGCGCCGGGTTCGGTATCCCAAGTGAGGGAAACCGCGGCCGCCTTGGTGCGCTACGCCAAGCAGATGAATTGCGCCATGGTACTGGTTGGTCACGTGACCAAGGACGGCGCCCTGGCGGGGCCGCGGATTCTCGAGCACATGGTGGATGCAGTGCTGTATTTCCAGAGTGACGAGGGCAGCCGTTACCGGGTGATCCGCGCGTTCAAGAATCGCTTTGGTGCCGTCAACGAGCTGGGCGTGTTTGCCATGACCGGAAAAGGGCTCAAGGAGGTCAGCAACCCGTCTGCGATCTTTTTGTCCGGTCATTCCGAACCGGCCCCGGGCAGCGTCGTGACGGTGATCCGGGAAGGTACGCGCCCGATCCTGCTCGAACTGCAGGCGCTGGTGGATGAAAGCCACCTGGCAAACCCGCGGCGAGTCGCGATCGGTCTGGACCAGAGCCGCCTGGCCATGCTGTTGGCAGTGTTACACCGCCACGCGGGTATTAACCTGGGTGACCAGGATGTGTTCGCCAACGTGGTCGGCGGCATGCGCATCACCGAAACCGGATCAGACCTGCCGCTGTTGCTGGCAGTGCTGTCCAGCTATCGCGACCGGGTCATCGAAGAAAAGACCGTTGTGTTCGGTGAGATCGGGCTGTCGGGAGAAGTGCGGCCGGTTTATAACGGCGAAGAACGATTGAAGGAAGCCGCCGGGCTTGGGTTTACGCGTGCCATCATTCCCCGGGCCAATAAACCCCGGCAGGTTATCGAAGGTCTGTCCGTTAGTGCGGTAAGCGACCTGGCGGAAGCTATCTCAGTTACTTTTTAGACCCGGTTTGGCTTGATTAAAACCTTGTGGATGACATTGTCGCGAATATCGACGATGGTCATGATGTGCGGGCCTATCCTGATGCTGCATTTTCCTGCAGGTATGGCTTCCATTTCTTCGATCAGGAAACCGCCCAGCGTATGCGCTTCATCAATTGGCAGGTCCCATTGCAGGCGCCGGTTCAGCGTACGGATACTGGTCGAGCCGTCCACCAGGAAGTTGCCGTCATCGAGACGGCGCATGGCGCGTGAGCGACCACGGCCTTCGGGCGTGAATTCACCGACGATTTCCTCGAGGATATCATCCAGCGTAACCAGGCCCTGGATATCTCCGTACTCGTCCACCACCAGTGCCATGCGATGTTCCTTGCCCTGGAATTCGAGCAACTGGCGGGTCAGCGAAGTTCCCTCCGGGACAAAATAGGGCCGCCGTACCGAACGCTGCAGATCCCTGAATTCCAGGCCGCCCACCGACAACTTTGAAATGATCGTGCGTACGTGCAGCATACCGACGACGTCATCGATGCTCTCCCGGTACACCGGCAGGCGGGTGTAAATCGTCTGCGACAATTGGCTGAGAATGTCCGACCAGTCGTCGTTCAGGTCGATACCGACAATTTCCCCGCGCGGCACCATGACGTCTTCGACCGATGCCTGCTCGAGGTCCAGGATGTTGACCAGCATGCGCTGGT
>JAPHTE010000348.1 GCA_026196445.1 Lysobacterales bacterium | reverse complement strand
CTCGGACAGTCGGGCGCGCCCGGCATGGCAACCGAGATCGCCATCCGTAACTACGGTATCCCGTACGAGTGGCCGGACGGCGTCGAGGCAGCGGCCGCTTCATTCGGTGATACGGTGCCGCAGGCGCTTAAAGAGGGCCGCAAGGACCTGCGTGACCTCCCCCTGGTGACCATAGACGGCGCAGACGCACGTGATTTTGACGATGCCGTATTTGCACGCCGGCAGAATAATGGTTGGCGGCTGATCGTTGCGATCGCCGACGTGGCCTCTTACGTCACTCCCGGCAGTGAATTGGATATCGAAGCCACCAACCGCTCTACTTCAGTCTATTTCCCCGGTCGCGTGGTACCGATGCTGCCGGAAGCGCTGTCTAACGGCCTGTGCTCGCTGAAACCCGGCGAGGACCGCTTGTGCCTGGCTTGCGAGATAACGGTTAGCGATAACGGCAAGGTCCAGCGTTCCCGGTTCGTAGCGGCACTGATGAAGTCATCGGCCCGGCTGACCTACGGGCAGGTCGCCGAATACTACGAGAGTGGTGTGTTGAAACACCACGACGATGCCAGGGACATCAAGCGTAACCTGGACGACCTGCACAGCCTGTACAAGGCGCTGCGGGCGGCCAGGGAGAGACGCGGCGCGATCGATTTTGAGAGCACCGAGTACGGCTTTCAATTCGACACGCGCGGTGCGGTCGCCGGGCTGGTGCCGCACGAGCGTAACGATGCGCACAAGCTGATCGAGGAGTGCATGATCCTGGCCAATGTCGAGGCCGCAGGGTTCCTGCTCAAACGCAACATACCGGCCCCATTCAGGGTGCACGCGCCACCGCCGGAGGCCAAGCTGGAAGCTTTTACCCAGTTCCTGCGTGGCCAGGGTTTGAAAGTGCCCTGGCGCGACCAACCGGAGCCCCGTGATTTCGAAACAGTAGTCAAACAGGCGCAAGGGCGATCTGATGAACACCTGGTCATGGCGGTGATGTTGCGTTCCCAGAGCCTGGCGGCTTACCAGCCCAAGAACGAGGGGCACTTCGGGCTGGCCTTGACGGCCTATACCCATTTCACATCGCCGATCCGGCGTTACCCGGATCTGCTGGTGCACCGCGCCATCCACACCCTGCTGAAGGGTGGAAAAAGGAAGGGCTATCCATACAGCGAAGACTCGATGTCAGAGCTGTGCGCGCGCTGCTCGCACAATTCACGACGTGCAGAAGAGGCTGAGCGGGATGTCATCGACCGGCTCAAGTGCGTCTACCTGGAAACCCGCATCGGCGAAGAATTCAGTGGCATGGTCAGCGGCGTCACCTCCTTTGGCCTGTTCGTGGAACTGGACTACGGGCAGATCAGCGGTTTGGTCCACGTGACCGGGCTGCCAAATGATTACTACCATTTCGACCCGGTCGCGCACCGCATGAAGGGTGAGCGAAGGGGTCGGGTTTTCCAGCTGGCCGACCGGATAAAGGTACGCGTGGTGGCGGTCAACCTGGACGATCGCAAGATCGACTTCGAACTGGTCGAGTAAGGCAGGAGCATTAACAGGATATGGCTACACACAAGGAACAACTACTTGTTGGTATCCACGCTGTGTCGTCGGCACTGAAGTCGGCCGCTGAAGATATTACCTGGCTCCGGGTGATTGCTGACAGCAGGAACAGGCGTGTGCGCGAGATCGAGTCCCGCGCCCACGGTTCTTCCATCAAGGTTATTCACTGTGATGCTGCTGAACTGGAACGCCTGTCCGGTCAGCAGCGTCACCAGGGTGTCGTGGCGGGCTTCAAGGGCAGTAATGTCATGGGTGAGGGCCAGTTGGAAGCCGCGCTGGCGGCGATCGAGGGTATACCCCTGTTGCTGGTGCTCGACGAAGTGCAGGACCCGCATAACCTCGGCGCTTGTCTGCGAACAGCAGAGGCGGCCGGTGTAGACCTGGTGGTTATTTCAAAAGACCATTCAAGTGGTATCACGCCTGTGGTGCGCCGGGCTGCGAGCGGGGCGGCGGAGACCCTGACCGTCATCCAGGCCACCAACCTAGCGCGGGTGTTGCGTTTGCTGAAGAAAAACGGCATCTGGCTGGCTGGTACCAGTGATACGGCAGAGCACAGCCTGTATGAAACGGACCTGGCCGGGCCGTTGGCGCTGGTGATGGGCAGCGAGGGTAAGGGCCTGCGGCGCCTGACCGCTGAACTGTGTGATTACCTGGTTCGTATCCCGATGGCGGGTACGGTCGAGAGCCTCAACGTGTCGGTGGCCACCGGCGTGTGCCTGTACGAAGTCGTTCGTCAACGCCAAACCTGAG
>JAPHTE010000494.1 GCA_026196445.1 Lysobacterales bacterium | reverse complement strand
CACCAGTTGGCAAAGGGTGTTATTCACGTGTTTGTCAATGGCGGACAGGTGCTCAGGAACGGTCAGCACACCGGGGCGACACCGGGGCGTTTTGTCAAAGGTCCGGGCTGGAGAGGGGAATAGCAGCTTAGAATATTTCTTCCGTTTTCAGCTCGATCAAGCCATCAACGCTTTCAATACCCAGTCCCGGCGTTTCGTTGAGAACGATTTTTGCATGCTCACATTTCAGGCCGCCGACAACCGGGTTGTACTGCCCCAATATAGGCCCATCCAGATCAACTTTGGTAATGATGTCAGACTTGGCTGCGGCCAGGTGTGCCGCCGCAGAGATGCCAACACTGCCTTCCAGCATGCAGCCAATCATGCACTCGACATTGTAGATTGCCGCGATATCCGCAATCCTGATGGCATTGGATATTCCACCGGTTTTTACCAGTTTAATATTGATGATATCAGCCGCGCCGGTTTGAATGAGCTTAATAACGTCTTTAGCGGAAAAAGCACTTTCGTCGGCCATTATCGGGGTAATAACCCGTTCGGAAACGTATTTCATTCCGGTAAAATCATGAGCTTTTACAGGCTGCTCTATTAGCTCAAGCTCCACGCCGGCTTGCTCCATTTTCTGAACGGCAAAAACGGTTTCCTTGGCGGTCCAGCCCTGGTTTACATCAAGGCGCAATAACGCTTTACCACGTGTTGCCTGATAAATTTCCTTGACCCGTTCGATATCCTGATGAAGGTCGGTGCCAATTTTTATTTTTAAAATATCAAAACCCTGGGAGATCGCCAGCATTGAGTCGCTGAGCATCTTGTCAATGGTGTCAACGCTGATGGTCACATCGGTGGAGAGCTGCCCGTCACCACCGCCCAGCAATTTGTAAAGCGGGGCTTTATAAAGCTGGCCCCAGAGATCATATATCGCCGATTCAATTGCGGCTTTAGCACTGAAATTGCCCACCATGGAAGACTGAATAACCTGGATGATGCCGTTCAGGTTCTCTATTTCCATGCCCAATAACTTCGGTTTGATGAGCGTATCAATAGCAGCTATAAGCGAAGCGTGGGTATCGCCGGTAATAACCGGGGTCGAGGTTGCCGAGCCATAGCCGACATTACCGCTGCTGGTCGTTACCATCACCACGATGTCCCGGACGTGGTCAACACAACGCATCGACGTTTTAAACGGCGTTATCAGGGGGATGCTCAATTTGGCGAACTTGATGCCTGTTATTTGCATTGTTATTACCTTGTAATTGTTTTGTAGTAAATTAGCGATAAACCGACCTTTTGAAACTGTATTGATCTTTCTGTAATTTAGTCTGGGGCTTATATAAAACGAGTTGTGGGCGAGATGCAACACAATAGAATGGAAATGGAATAATTTATTCCATTTAATTGACTTAAGTCAATTTTCGTATCAAACTCTTTTGGTAGGCTCGACGATGCATTATAGGGAATGCTATTTCTGCTCCAAAAGAAACTCTAAGTTTACTAGGCGTTTTTGAGGGGTAGTTGTTTTATGTGCATAGAAGTGAGGCAGGGTACTGACTCTGGAATTATTTATACTAGTAACACCTTCAGTGACGTCCCTGATAATGATCTAAACACGACTCAATGGTGAAAAAAGTGAACAAAAAAATGTTTCAACGTTTGATGTTGGTTGTTTGTGTCGGTATTGGTATTGCGATGCTTTCACAGCCAACTTTCGCCGACAATAGTGATGGCTCAATCATCGGATCTGTCGTTGATGGGAGTAACTCTTCTGTTGCCGGTTCAAACATAGTTCTTATCAACCAGGCCAATGGTTATACGCGTACTGTTTCCAGTAATGAGAACGGCAATTTCCGTTTTGCCCGCTTACCTATTGGCCGCTATACCGTTACCGTTACTAAACCTGGCTTTAGCGCCCGTCGTCTCGAAGATGTACAAGTCATTATTGGTGGCTCAACCGAACTGTCGATAGTGCTTTCAGAAGGAATAATGGAAGAGGTGATTGTGACGGCAGCCGGCAGGCAAGAAGGTGTCAAT
>JAPHTE010000276.1 GCA_026196445.1 Lysobacterales bacterium | reverse complement strand
GCACGCAGTCCCACGAACGCTCCTTCAATGCTGTTTGCAGGGCCCTGGCGGAATCTACGCGTTTCAGGGACACCGTGGGCCACTGTCGAACCAGCGCCTGCTCGATGTTGGCCGCATCCTTGCCGGTATTTTCAATGATCAAGAAGTGAAATGAGGATGTCATAGCCGTGCGTGCTTATTATTTAAGTTAAGTTGAACCCATTTCAAATCACTATTCTTGTTCTTACAGGTCAAACCATTAAAGTTTTTGGTTCCAAAACAATATTAAACCACATGATTGGCAACAGTGTGATCTACGTCAATTTCACGTCAGGTGCTAGGCATGACCCTGCAGCCGCGCTTGCCGTCTGGCCAGTGATTGGAAGCTGGACCTGTCGCTCGCTTTAGCCATTGCAACTTCAACGTCGACCTTGCCTTTGTCAGCCAAGGCAAAAAGTGAGTCGTCCATCGTGCACATCCCTTTATTACGGCCTCCATGGATCACAGATACCAGCATCGTCGTATTGCTCTCACGGATGATGTTGGGCAGGCTGTTCGTTCGCAAAAGGATTTCAAAAGCGGCGCAGCGGCCGTTGTTGTCGGCAGTCGGCAACAGGAGTTGAGAGACGACCGCGCAGATCGAATCAGCCAGGATGGTACGTATCTGGGACTGCTGGCTGGCAGGAAACGAATTTACAATCCGGTCGATGGTTTTTGTCGCATTACTGGTGTGCAGGGTTCCAAACACCAGGATCCCCATTTCCGCCGCTGTGATGGCCAGGCTGATCGTTTCCAGGTCGCGCATCTCGCCCACCATGATGACGTCAGCATTTTGCCGTATGGCGACCTTCAGTGCCTCGCTGAAGCTGGCAGTATCGTGGCCGACTTCGCGTTGTGACAGCACGCTCTTCTTATTGGCGTGGACAAACTCCACCGGGTCTTCAATGGTGACGATGTGTTTGCTGAAGTTCTCGTTGATCTCGTTGATGATCGATGCCAGGGTGGTGGACTTTCCGGAACCGGTCGGCCCGGTGACCAGGACCAGGCCGCGTTCAAGGTAAGCCAGCTTGCGGATCGGTTCTGGCATGTTGAGTTCGTCAAAAGTGAGAATTTTCTCCGGGATGATACGGAAGACCGCCGCGGCGCCCTGGTGCTGGCGCAGGTAATTGACGCGAAACCGGCCTACGCCCGGCAGCCCGTAGGCAAAGTCGATATCTCCGCAAGACTCGTATTCTGCCCATTCTTCCCGGGGCGAAATTTCATGCAACAGTTCCGTCAGTTCCTCATCCGGGAGAGGTTCCCAGCCTTCGACGTCCGCCAGCTTGCCGTGGATTCGCACGCGGGGTGTTTGCGACGCCAGCAGGTGGAGATCGGACCCCTTTTTCTCTTTCAGATAACGGAATAGTTCATCGATCCTGGCCAAGAGATTCTCCTGTCATTTGAAATAATCAGGCTCATCGGCGTGCTTCATCGCTTCTCTCATGGTGATCACCCTGGCTTTCAGCAGTTTGGCCAGCGATGAATCAAGAAGGCGCTGGCCCTGGGCCGCGCCGGTTTGCATGAATGACTTGATCTGATGAGTACGGGATTCACGGATAAGATTGCCGACTGCACTGTTGTTGATCAGAACCTCGAGTGCAGCGACGCGGCCCTTGCCGTCGGCCCGGTTGGCAAGACGCTGCGATATAACGACCTTGAGGGTCTCTGACATCATTATCCGGATTTGCGCCTGCTGGTCTATTGGAAAAACGCTGAGCAAGCGGTTCACCGTGCGAATAGCGTTTGACGTGTGAAGTGTTCCCATCACGAGGTGGCCGGTTTCAGCGGCGGTCAGGGCCAGTGAAATGGTCTCCAGGTCACGTAGCTCGCCAATGACGATGATATCCGGGTCCTCGCGCAGTGCCGCACGAAGCGCCTTGAGATATGAGTCAGTGTGCAAACCTGCTTCTCGCTGAGTGACATTGCATGTCGCCGAAGTGTGGACAAACTCAATGGGGTCTTCGATCGTGAGAATGTGGTCCGATCGGCGCTTGTTGATCAAGTCCACCATGGCCGCCATGGTCGAAGTCTTGCCACAACTTGCCGGCCCGGTAAACAACATCAGACCCTGGTGGTAATCGGTGAAGCGCTCCAGGTCCTCAGGCAGCCCAAGTTCAGCCAGGGTAGGTGGTTTAGGCTTGATGGTGCGGAATACCGCATCAATGCCACGTCGTTGTTTGTAGGCATTTGCGCGAAAGCGGCCGACGCCCGGAATATCGTAGGCGAAGTCGACCTGGTGCTCCTCTTCCAGGCGTTTAAGTTGTTGTTCGTTCAAAATATCCTTGATGAGTGTTTCACACTCCTCCGGTTCAAGGACAGTCGACGTGCCGTCACAGATGTCACCATTAAGACGAACACGCAGAGACGCCCCGCTGTGGACGTGCAGATCGCTGGCGTTCAGTTCCATGGTTTGTTGCAAGAGGTCCTGAAGGGTTACACCCGGACCATAGTGCAAGCGGTCTGGTTGAACTTCTTCATCATGTTCTTTCTTTTCAGGCGTCATGGTCCTGAAGTCGGGTTTGACATCCTGTACCGGGTTGTCTGCCGGAGTAGGGCTCTGTGGCTTCGCGACATTGCCGGGTGGCGGCCCCGGCTCACGCGCGGGTTGCGTCGTCACGGCCGCTTCAGTGTCGGCTACCGGTGGTTTGACCGGTTTGATTTCCGCATCACCATTGACCGCGCCCTGCTGTTGCAGGTACTTGTCGCGCGTGTTCACAAGCTTGGCGAGTGTTTCCTGGCCGAGGTAATTTTCAGCCACCAGGAATGACCCGAAATCCTGTCCACCGGGTTCCGCTTGCCAGGCCGTCAGGGCATTTTTGACTTTGTCTACGCTAAGAACGCCGGCATAAACTGCAATACGTCCCAGCAGGATACCCGGGTCCTCCTGCTTGGCAACAGGTTCGTGCGGGGCCGCTTTGACGGCAGACGACAATTGATTTGATGCCAGGGACATGCGTTACACCGCCATCGTATTCTTCCACACAGCGGTCTTGCGTCTATCCAGGAATGACGCGATCACTGCGCGGGAATTCACATATTGAATGAACATTTCGGATGGTCACCCCTTAACCATTTTTTCCGGCAAATTGCCAAGGCATCTGCATCAAAAAACCAAATGCAAACAACGATATGTGTTTTATACCTGTGCAGGGGTCATTAATCTGCTGCCAAAATTGACAGTATTTGTAGTATTTGTAGCCAGATCGGGGATTTATTTACGTTTTTTACCATTTTGTACGTTAATTACGGCGGCAAGCCAGGTGCATTCAGACAGGCTCTCGTTCGATCGGACAGGTCATGCAATGACCACCGCCACGCCCACGCCCGAGTTCGGAGGCAGAAATGGTGATGACTTCGATGCCAGCCTTGCGTAACAGGGTATTGGTATAAGTATTCCTGTCGTATCCGATCACCACACCCGGGGACAGGGCTACCACGTTGTTACCGTCGTCCCACTGCTCCCTTTCCTGCTGGTAGCGGTTGCCGCCGGTTTGTACAACGTCCAGTTTTTTGATACCCAGGCACTCTGCCGTCACCTGGATCAGGTGTCCTTTTTCAAGCCGTACATCCAGGTCGCCTTCTTTGTCTCCAGGACGGATGCTGTAACAGCGGAGCCTGTCGCATACTTCCAGGTAGGCGGTGGCCTTGTCGACGTCACACAGGGAGAAGATGGTATCGAGATGCATGGCGGCGCGTGAATGCGGCATCTGGCAGGCGACGACGCGCTCTGCGGCGCCCTTGGCAAACAGGGCCTGGGCCAACTGGCTGGCTGCCTGTGACGTGGTGCGTTCACCCATGCCGATCAATACACAGCCATTGCCCACCGGCATCACGTCCCCGCCTTCGATAAAGGCCAGTTTCTGGTCGACTTCCGAATCGCCCCACCAGACCTCAAACTCTTTTTCGGCGAAGAAGGGATGGTACTTGTATATAGCGGCGGTTAGCAGGGTTTCCTGCTTACGGGCTGGCCAGAACATGGGGTTAAGCGTGACACCACCATAAATCCAGCAGGTGGTATCACGTGTATACGTACTGTTGGGAAGCGGCGCCAGTACAAACCCGTCGTCGTCCAGGAACGACGTGAAGATGCTTTCGTGGGGGAATGGCAACTCGCTGGGCGCAATACCACCAATCAGGTGACGGGCGAGCTGCCGGGAGGGCATTTCATCCAGCCACGGGCGCGCTTCCCTGGCCATCAGCACACCGACGTAGCCCGGTATGATCCTGTGATCGAGTATGTACTTGCGCCCTGCGGGAATATCAAGTACCTGTTCGAGCAGGTCGTGCATTTCCAGCACCCTGACGCCCCGGTCTTCCATCTTGGACACAAAATCCCGGTGGTCACGCCTGGCCTGTTCCACCCAAATCACGTCGTCATAAAGCAGGTCAGAACAGTTGCTCGGGGTGAGCCTTTCATGGGCCAAACCCGGACGGCAGACCATGACGGTTTTCAACACGCCAACCTCGGAGTTTGCGCCCAAAATCTTTGCCATTTCTACTTTCTCCTGATTGCGGAATATCCAACTCGACGGTAAATCACAAGACCATGTTCACCAATTATGCAATCAAATGCCAATCTGTCACCTGGCCGGGTATAAAAAGGCCGGGCTCATCTTCGAATTGAAAATGAGCCCGGCCCCGGTTTGCTGACTGCATGACCCGGCGCTTTATACAGCCAGGATTTTCAGTGGCTGATGCGCGCCATGGTCCTCGCTGTCAGTTCAGGTCAAAACGGTCGAGAGTCATGACCTTGGTCCATGCATCGACAAAGTCCTGCGTGAACACATCCTGCCCGTCATTGGCCGCGTAAAATTCGGCAATGGCCCGCAGTTCTGCGTGTGATCCAAATACGAGGTCGACCGGTGTGGCGGTCCATTTCAACTCGCCAGAGGCGCGGTCGCGGCCCTCGTAGATGCCCTCGTCCTGGTCCGATTTACGCCACTGCGTCGACATGTCGAGCAGGTTGACGAAGAAATCGGTGCTCAACGTACCTGGACGGTCCGTGAAAACACCGTGATCGGCACCGCCGGTGTTGGCATCCAGGACCCGCAATCCGCCGACCAGCGCGGTCATTTCGGGTACCGTCAGCGACAGCAGGTTAGCCCGGTCGACCAGCGCCACGGTAGGCGACAGGCGGCTGCCGCTGCCGTAGTAGTTACGGAAGCCGTCAGCGCGGGGTTCGAGCAAGGCGAAAGATTCCACATCGGTCTGCGCCTGCGAGGCATCCGCCCGGCCCGCAGTAAATGGAACCTGAACATCCTGACCGGCGTTGCTGGCGGCCTTTTCGATAGCAGCGGCGCCACCCAATACGATCAGGTCAGCCAGCGAGACCCGTTTGCCACCCTTTTGCGCATCGTTGAAGT
>JAPHTE010000025.1 GCA_026196445.1 Lysobacterales bacterium | reverse complement strand
CGCGAAGGCAAATGCAAGGGCCCGATCGTCATCGGCCGTGACCACCTCGATACCGGCTCGGTGGCATCACCCAACCGCGAGACCGAGGCCATGAAAGACGGCTCCGATGCGATCGCCGACTGGCCATTGTTGAACGCCATGCTTAACACCGCCTGTGGCGCCAGTTGGGTATCTATCCACCACGGCGGTGGAGTGGGTATCGGTTACTCCCAGCACGCCGGCATGGTTTGTGTCGCGGATGGCAGTGAAATGGCTGACCGGCGCTTACAGCGTGTGCTGACCGCTGACCCGGGCACCGGTGTCATGCGCCACGCCGACGCGGGTTACCAGGAAGCTGTCGATATCGCCAATGAACGCGGCGTTGACCTGCCGATGATCAACGGCGAATAGGCAGTGCTCCACACATGATCCGCCTGGAACACCTTTACGCTGACCTGGACGCCAGCATGGCGCGGTTGCGAAAGAACCACGACGCCGTCGCCCAATCACGCAAGGTCGTTGAAGACGCGCTGCAAGACGGCGAAGCGCATTACGGGATCAATACCGGCTTTGGTGTGCTCGCCAACAAGCGCATTTCGAACGATGAACTGGCCACGCTGCAACAAAATATTCTTCTGAGCCACGCCTGCGGCGTCGGGGATCCGGTACCGCCAGACATTACCCGGCTGATGTTGCAACTGAAGATTCACTCACTGAGCATGGGTTACTCGGGCGTGTCACTGGACACCTTCCGGACGCTGCTGAAAATCGAAGAACGTAACGTTTTACCATGGGTGCCGAGCCGCGGCAGTGTCGGCGCCTCGGGTGACCTGGCGCCACTCGCGCACATGTGCCTGCCCTTGATCGGGCGCGGCGAAGTGTGGGACGAGTCCCGTATGAGCCGGGTTTCGGCGGCGGATGTTTTGCAAGGCCACGGGATCGAGCCGGTCCAGCTGCAGGCCAAGGACGGTCTGGCGCTGATCAACGGCACACAGATGATGGCGGCCTACGGCGCTTACGTGCTCGAACGCACACTGACACTGCAACGCGAGGCGGATCTGCTGGCAGCCATGAGCCTCGAGGCCCTGCAGGGCAGCGCCAAGCCCTTCGACGAAAGGATCCACGCAATCCGGCCACACCACGGCCAGGGCGTGGTGGCGGCCAACATCCGGAGGTTGCTGGAAGGCAGTGAGATCATGGCCTCCCACCGCGACTGCGGCAAGGTCCAGGATCCCTACAGCCTGCGCTGCGTACCGCAGGTGCACGGCGCCAGCAGGGACGCCCTGGATTACGCCCGTGGCTGTATCGAAACCGAGTTGAACTCAGTCACCGACAACCCGCTGGTATTCGAACAGGGCGATATCCTGTCCGGTGGCAACTTCCACGGCCAGCCGCTGGCGCTGGCAATGGATTTCGCTGCCATTGCATTGTCGGAACTGGCCAGCATTTCCGAGCGGCGCACCTACTTGTTGCTGGAAGGCCACGACGGTTTGCCGAAGCTGCTGATGCAGGATACCGGTGTCAACTCCGGCTTCATGATCCCGCAGTACACCGCGGCTGCCCTGGTCTCTGAGAACAAGGGCCTGTGTCACCCGGCCAGCGTCGATTCGATTCCAACCAGCCTTGGCCAGGAGGACCACGTCAGCATGGGTTCGGTCAGCGCGTTCAAACTGTTGGCAGTATTGCGCAACGTTGAATGGGTACTGGCGGTCGAGTTACTGACATCAGCCCAGGCGCTGGATTTCCGCGGCGAGTTGTCACCGGGCTACGGCGTCGCGCTTGCACACCGGGCCCTGCGTGGCCACATCAAACACGCCGTGCAGGATTACGAAGTCAGGAACGATCTCGAGACCTGCACTGAAATACTGGATAACGGTAGTTTGCTGGGTATCGTCGAGGCCGAACTGGGACCACTAGGCTAGGATGAGGCCCTGACCATGACCATCCTGCGCAACATCGGCCAACTCGCTACCTGTTCCCCGCAAGCAACACAACAGGACGCCGGCCTGATCGCCGATGCAGCGCTGGTTTTCGATGGCCACGATATATGCTGGACGGGTCCCGAAACGCAGTTGCCGAAGCAATTCCAGGGGCAGGATTCCATAGACTGCCGGCAGCGCCTCGTCATCCCGGGCCTGGTGGATTGCCATACCCATCTCTGTTTTGGCGGTTGGCGGGGTGATGAATTCGAGATGCGCTTGCAAGGCCGCAGTTACCAGGAAATAGCAGCGGCCGGTGGCGGAATCCGCAGCACTGTGGCCGCGACCCGCGCGGATTCGGTCGAGAGCCTGATTGACAAAGCACTGCACGCCCTGGAAGGTATCCTGGACCTCGGTGTCACGACCGTGGAGTGCAAATCGGGTTACGGGCTCGAAACACAGTCAGAACTGAAACAACTGCTCATCTATCGCGAGTTGGACCAGATGCAGGCAGTCGAACTGGTACCGACCTTTCTCGGTGCGCACATGATACCGGACGAATACCGGGACCGGCGCCAGGAATATGTTGATCTGCTGTGTGATGAACTGATCCCTGCCGTAGCTGGCGAGCGCCTGGCGCGCTTCTGTGACATTTTTATCGAAGAGGGTGCATTCACCCTGGCGGAAGCCGAAAAAGTCCTCGGAAGGGCCCGGGAGGCAGGCCTGGGGCTCAAAGTTCACGCAGACCAACTGAGCAACGGCGGCGGCGCCAGTCTCGCCGCACATCTG
>JAPHTE010000469.1 GCA_026196445.1 Lysobacterales bacterium | reverse complement strand
TGCTCTGCCACCACGCGAAACTGTTCATTATAGCCCAGGGCCTTGCTCAGCCCGGCCAACAGGCGATCTTCCACTTCAGCCATGTCCGGTTTGTCCACCAACGCCGACAGCTGGGTAACCTCGAGACCCGCAAAACCACAGGGGTTGATACGCTGGAACGGCTCCAGGTCCATGTCGATATTGAAAGCGAGGCCGTGAAACGACCTGCCCTTGCGTATTCTCAGGCCCAGTGACGCGATCTTGACACCATCGATATACACCCCCGGCGCACCCTCGACCAATCCTGCCCGGATCCCGTATGCCTGCAGCACGGAAATAATCGCCTGTTCGATCCCCTTGACCAGTTCACGCACACCCATGTTCAGACGCCTGATATCGATGAGCGGGTAGATGACGATCTGCCCGGGGCCGTGGTAGGTGACCTGGCCGCCGCGGTCGACCTGGATGACCGGAATATCTCCGGGTGCCAGGATGTGCTCTGCACGGCCCGCCTGGCCTTGTGTAAACACGGGCGGGTGCTGCACCACCCATAATTCATCGGTGGTGGTCTCGTCACGTCCGTCGGTGAATGCCTGCATAGCCCGCCAGACGAGCTCATAATCCACCAGCCCGAGGCGCCGAACGTACAAATCTGTCACCGGCATTACAGTGTGACCAGTACGTGCTCGCAATCGGCCAACTCCTGGTACATCCGGTCCAGCTGGTTTTTTGAATGGGCTTCGATGGTGACGGTCACGCCGATGAATTTACCACCGCCGCTGCGGTTGATCGTGACTTCGGTACCGGCGCACTGCTGCGCGTGCGACAGGATGATCGCGGTGACACGTTTCTCGAATTCATCGGTGTCGCGGCCCATGACCTTGACCGGGAACTCGCAGGGGAACTCGAGCAGGGTTTCCTGCCCTTGGGTTTCCGCCTCAGGGGTTTGCCGTGACGCCATCACTCATCCTCGAACAAACCGCCGAACCACAAACTCAGACCATCCCATGTGCGGCCAAAGAAACCGGCTTCATGGGCAGCTTCGAGCGCGATAAGGCCGCGGTTGGCAACTTCCTCGTTTTCCAGGCGGATGGAAATCTGACCCACCTGTTCGCCCTCGGCGACCGGCGCAATCAGCTCGGGACGCATTTCAACCTGCGCGTCGAGGTCCTCGTAACGGCCCCGCGGTATGGTGATGAACAAGTCATCCCGGATACCCAGGCGAATCTGCTCCTGCTCGCCTTTCCAGACTCTGCCCTGCGCCAGTTCCTGGCCGGCTTTGTACAACTGTACGGTCTCGAAAAAGCGGAAACCGTAGTTCAGCAGGCTCTGGCTCTCGGCGACCCGTGAAGACTCGGATGCCGAACCCAGCACAACGCTGATCAGGCGCATCCCGTCACGCTTGGCCGAGGCCGCCAGGCAGTAGCCCGCTGCCTGCGTGTGGCCGGTCTTCAGCCCGTCGACTGCCGGGTCACGCCACAACAGGTTGTTGCGGTTGTGCTGACGGATATTGTTGAAACTGTATTCCTTCTCCGAGTACAGCTTATACAATTCCGGGAAATCCCGGATCAACGCAGCACTCAAAAGGGCTACGTCCCTGGCCGTGGTGTAGTGATCCTCATGCGGCAGTCCCGTGGCGTTGGTGAAGTGGCTGTTTTCCAGGCCCAATTGCGCAGCGTAGTGGTTCATCAGGCCGGCAAAAGCCTCCTCGGTGCCAGCCAGGTGTTCGGCCAGGGCGACGCTGGCGTCGTTGCCTGACTGGATCACCATGCCCCGGATCAACTGCTCCACTGTCACTTCCATACCCGGCTCGATAAACATGCGCGAACCACCGGTACGCCAGGCGTTTTCACTGACATCGACCACGTCGTCGAGCTGTATATTGCCTGCGCGCAGCTCGGTGAACACGACATAGCTGGTCATGACCTTGGTGATGCTTGCGGGCTCGACCGGCATATCCGGGTTGTTTTCCACCAGTACGTCGCCGCTGTGGAAATCCACCAGGATGTAACTGTTTGCACCAAGCGATGGTGCCGCCGGTATCGGCATCCCCTTGGGCGGTGGCGGTGGCCGCTGTGCGGTGGCCGCCACTGGTATCGCCATGGCAATGATAATCAACAACAGGATTTTCTTCATGGGTAACACATTCCGTAATGGTGTCTGGAGTTTCAGGGGCCTGGCCCTACAGTTTACTCCTAGCGTTTAACCTTATGTGGGCGTTCAAAGCCCAGTTCAACCACGCGTCTTATCGTGGCTTCGATTTCCTGCCCGGTAGCATACGGCCCGATCCATACTTTATACAATCCCCGGCTCTTCTGTACCGAGACCGGTTTGAGTTGTGCGGCGATCATCTGCCCGGCCAGTTTTTCGGCGGCCTTGCGTTTGCTGAATGCCCCGACCTGCAAAAACGTGCCGTCCGCTACCTTGACCGCTGGCCTGTTGGGTGTTTCGACATCGATGGCTCGCACTTCCACCCGCGCCGTGCCGGTCTTGTCTACGCCGAGTTTGACCGCCGCAGCGTAGGACAAATCGATGATGCGATCCTCGTGGAACGGACCACGGTCGTTGATTTTGACGATCATACTGCGCCCGTTGTCGAGGTTGGTGACTTCGGCATAAGTCGGTAACGGCAAGCGCTTGTGGGCGGCGGTCGCCAGGTGCATATCGTAGGGTTCTCCACTCGAAGTGCGCCGGCCATGGAACTTGCTGCCGTACCAGGAAGCGATGCCGCGTTCATGGTAACCCTTACTGCTGGGCAATACCGTGTAGGTTTTACCCAGTACCGTGTAGGGGCTGTGGTTGCCATAACGCGCCAGCGGCTCCTTTTTCGGAACCGCGTCGTGCACATCCGCCGGTGTCAGGTAACGGCTGGACGGGCCGTCGCGCGGTCCGTCCTTTTTTTTCCCCGCGCACCCGGCCAAAAACACCGCCGCTGCCAGGATGATCCAAAAATGCCTAGCCCGCATAACTCACCCACATCACAAACACCGTCAGAGCGTTTCCATGCCTTTCTTGATTTCCTGGCTGAGTTCATAAACCGCCATGGCGTAGCGCGGCGACCGGTTGTAGCGGGTAATGACGTAGAAATTCCTGAAGGTCAGCCAATAGGTGTTGCGGTCTTCTTCGACCAGCTTCATCACCGCTGCAGGCAATTCCGGCGGCAGGTCAGCAGAACTGGTAAAACCCTTCTCCTGCCACTGGGCCACGGTGAGCGTGGGTGTGAAGTTGCGCGTGGATATTTCATCAAAAGCCGCCTCGCCTGACGCCAACGCTCGCCGCACCACCGGTTGACCCGCTTGCCAACCGTGGCGGTGCAGGTAGTTGGCCACACTGCCCACCACGTCGGGCGTGGAACGCCATAAATCACGGCTGCCGTCACCATCAAAATCCACGGCATACTCGCGGTAGCTGCTGGGCATGAACTGCCCCATACCCATTGCGCCGGCGTAGGAGCCGGTCACCTTGGCTGCCGGCAGGCCTTCTTCGGAGGCGAGCTGAATGAATTGCATCAGTTCGGAAGAGAAAAACGGCGAACGGTCGGAGGCGAGGTTCGTGGGGTAATAAAAGCCGAGCGTGACCAGCGCGTCTATGGTGCGGTAATTGCCGGTAATGCGCCCGTAGAACGTCTCCACACCGATGATGGCGACGATGATCTCCTCGTCCACGCCGTACTGCTGCGAGGCGGCCGCGATTAGCTCACGGTTTTCCATCCAGAAATCGATGCCCTCGTTGATGCGTTTGTCGGTCAGGAATATCGGGCGGTATTCATGCCAGGGTTTACCTTCAGCGGGACGGCTGATGGCATCCACGATAGATTGCTTGTATTCCGCATTGGCCAGCAGATCACGGACCTGCTGCTCGGGCAGGCCGTACTCAGTGACAGCGCGTTGCACGAATTCATCGGTACCGGGGTGTTCAACAGCCAGTACGGGCAGTACGGGCAGGGTAAACAACAATAAAATTAAAATAATTCGCATCAAGTCTGGATTCCTGGCAGAAAAATAAAAACTTGGACCGAGTTTAACCGAAAGCCGCCAGTAACTGCTGCTATTGGCCGTGAACAAAGATTCAATATTGAAACTTGCATGACTTTAACCCGCCTCAGCCCGCTTTTGTCCACAACTTCCGGTGGCCATATATAGACATCATGATGCCGAAACCTGCCAGCAGTGTCACGGCCGAGGTTCCGCCGTAGCTGATCAATGGGAGTGGTACACCGACCACCGGCAACAGTCCGGAGACCATCGCGCCGTTGACCAGCACGTAGACGAACAGGGTCATGCTCAATGCCCCTGCCAGCAACCTGGAGTCGGTGTAACGTGCCGCGCCTGCGATGTACAGACCACGCGCGATCACCGCCATGTAGAGCAACATCAGCAAGGTAACGCCAATCAGGCCGAACTCCTCGGACAATACCGCCAGGATGAAATCCGTGTGGCGTTCCGGGATGAATTCCAGGTGCGACTGCGTGCCATTCAGCCAGCCTTTGCCGGTCAGACCGCCCGAACCCACGGCGACTTTCGACTGGATGATGTTCCAGCCGTGGCCCAGCGGGTCGGCTTCAGGATCCAGAAACGTGCGAATCCGGTTTCGCTGGTATTCCTTCATCACGAACCACAGCACGGGCGCGGCGACTGCAGCCAGGCCGCCCAGGCCAAAAATGAACCGCCAGCGGATGCCTGCCAGGTACAGGGTAAATACACCGCTGGCTGCGACCAGCAAGGCGGTGCCGAGGTCGGGCTGGCGTGCGATCAGCAAGGTTGGGACCAGCAGAATACCCAGGCTGGCCAGGGTGTCTTTCCAACCCGGCGGTAACACCCGTTTGTGCAAATACCAGGCGACCATCATCGGTACGGCCAACTTCATCAGCTCGGACGGCTGGAAGCGGAGCAGGCCGAGATCGAGCCACCGCTGCGTACCGCGACCCACACCCAGGCCCCAGGTCGCCAGCAACATGATGATTCCGACTACATATAACCAAGGCGCCCACAAACGCAGGATACGTGGTGGCACCTGGCTGATGGCCAGCATGGCCATCACTCCGACACCCAGCCGTACGGCCTGGCGCAGGACCATGCCCATGTTCTGGTTTGACGCGCTGTATAACACGAACAGACCGAGGCTCATCAGCACCAGCAACAGCGTCAGCAACACCGGGTCCAGCCGCGGCATACCGATCCAGGATGGCAGTAAGCGCTTCATGGCTGAGAGCCCCCCGGCAGTTCCTGTTCGAGCCAGGCATCCAACGTGGCCCGCGCCACCGGGGCCGCTGCCCTCGAGCCGGCTCCGCCGTGTTCGACCACCACCGCGATCGCAATCCGTGGCGCCTCTACCGGCGCAAAGGCGATGAACAGCGCATGGTCACGTAAGTGACTCGCAACCGTGCTTTCATCGTATTCCTCTTCTTCACGCACACGGTACACCTGGGCCGTACCGGTCTTACCGCCGGTCCTGTACCGTGCGTCGATGGCGACGTCCCTGGCCGTGCCACGTAGGCCATTTACCACGCGGTCCATACCATTGAGTACCGTCTGCCAATTGCGCTGGGCCTCGACCGGCACCTGCATGACCACCGGTGCATAAACGTGCTCAGCCTTGCCGGCACCTGGGGACTTGGTCGCATGCAATAGCCTGGGCGCGTAACGCGTGCCGCCGTTGACCAGGGTAGCCACGGCGTTGGCCAGTTGCAGCGGCGTTACCACGTTAAAGCCCTGACCGATACCGGCGATGACTGTTTCACCCGGGTACCAGGGTTCGTTGAGCACCGTCCGCTTCCACTCGCGTGACGGCAGCAGGCCGCTGCCTTCGCCGCGCACGTCGATACCCGTAGCCGCGCCAAATCCAAACTGCGCGAGGTAATCGTGCATGCGGTCGATACCCATGGTCATCGCCAGCTGGTAGAAATACGTGTTGACCGACTGCTCGAGTGCCGTTTCCATATCTACCAGGCCGTGCCCCTGCTCCTTCCAGTCCCGGTAGGGCCGGCCATAGCCTTCAATATAAAACTCACCGTTGGAAAATACCCGGGTCTGTGGTGTAACCACGCCAAGTTCCAACCCGGCGAGACCAACGAAGGGCTTCATCGTCGAACCCGGCTCGTAGCCGCCCTTCAGGGCGCGGTTGAACAGCGGCTGTCCGGGCGCGTTGAGGATGGCATTAAAGTCCGGCTTGCTGATGCCGTGAACAAAGGCGTTTGGATCGTAAGCAGGTTTGCTGACCAGTGCGATCACGCTGCCGTCAAGCGGGTCGATGGCGACCACCGAACCGGTCTTTTCCCCGAGCGCGTCCCAGGCCGCGCGTTGTACCGCCACGTCGATGGACAGGATCAGGTCAGTGCCGGCGATGGCGTCCTGGCGCTCCAACACGTTCAGCACCCGGCCGCTGGCGTTGGTTTCCACCCGCTCAAAGCCGCTGGTGCCGTGCAATTCCTTTTCCCGGTACTGTTCGACGCCGACCTTGCCGATGGTGCGTGTGCCCCGGTAGTTCCCCTCGTCCACACTGGCGAT
>JAPHTE010000389.1 GCA_026196445.1 Lysobacterales bacterium | reverse complement strand
GCTTTTATCGGCGCCGGATTTGCCGACCCGGTCAACCACTCTTTCGTGGACAACATCTACCTGGCCCACTGGAAAAACCCGTCCTGAATGATCAGTTGTGTTCTGCAGCAGCGGGCGGTTTTCCGGACCCGGTCCTTCATTACGACAGTATTGAACCTGTTAAAACCTACGGGGGTGCATTCGCTGCCTTTGGTGTAAAGTTGAACGGTTGGCATGAAGCAGCCGCGCACGGCAAGGCTGGATCATTCCCTGTTCCAACCGGTTGAGTTGGAGACTCTGGCTACGCTGATCAGGAAATCGATAGTCCAATGAACACGACTGAAAATCTTCTACTGGTCGACGACAACCCGGATGACCTCATGGCGATGCAGAAGATACTCAACGAGGCGTTACCGGATGTTGAGATTGTTGCTTATCTGAGACCCGAAAATGCTATGCACTTTGTGCGCACCGCTGACGTTTCTGTAGCTATCATCGATATGCAAATGCAGGGCATAAACGGCATTGAACTGTGTCAGATGATCAAGGCCAGAAAAGAATCCAGGCACATCCCGGTAATCCTGGTTACCTCGCAAGCAGCATCTCCCCGCTCGAAGGCAGAAAGCCTGGACGCTGGTGCCCATGAAATCCTGAGCCGGCCGATTGATGATCGGGAGTTGGTGGCACATGTGAAGGCGGCCATGAGGTCCAGTCAAACCGAGACCTCATTACGTAAGAAAGCCGAACGCATGCGGCAGAATTATCAGCTGCTTTTCGAAAAGATGCTGTCCGGTTTTTCCATGCACGAGATGATATTCAATGACGATGGCAAACCCGTGGACTATCGTTTCCTGGCGGTAAACCCGGCATTCGAAGACATAACTGCCTTGCGCGCGGCAGAGGTCGTTGGAAAAACTATCCTTGAGATATTCCCGGACTTTGATCAAAGAAGAATTGATCGATACGGGGAGGTGGTTGTGACCGGGAAATCGGCGCGTTTCGAGGATTACAGCAAGGTTCTTGGGCGGCACCTGGAGATCGTGGCCTTCGCCACCGGCGGAAACCGGTTTGCAACCTCGTTCACCGATATTACCGAACGTAAGTCGGCCGCATTGGCATTGCAGGAAAGTGAAGAGCGCTACCGTGAATTATTTATGAAGGCGCCGATTGCCTACCAGTCCCTGAATATCGATGGCGAGTTTCTCGAGGCAAACCCGGCCTGGCTGGAAATGCTTGGTTATGCACGGGATGAAGTAATCGGCCACGATTTCCAGGAGTTCCTGCTTGAGGATGGTTTTGTGGATGAAACACTTCCCCGCTTTAAGCAAGCAGGGGAGATAGAACTCCCGGGTGTCCTGATGCGCTGCAAAGATGGCACGGTCAAGATCATTCACATTGATGGAAAAATCGCAAAAACCGAACAAGGGGAGTTCCAGCGAACCCATTGCATTTTGACCGATATTACCGAACGTATGCGAGCCGAGGAAGAATTGCGCCGGTATGAAAATATTGTCAGTAATTCCAATGACCTGATTGCGCTGTTGGACAAGGATTTCACCTTCCTGACCGTCAACGATGTATACGCGCAGGCCTTTGGCAAGAACAGGGAGGAATTCACTGGTAGCCAGGTTTCCGAACACGTTGGCAAACGTCTTTTTAGTTCGGTTCTCAAGCCCAATTATGAGCGCTGCCTGGGTGGTGAAGATGTCAATTACCAGGAATGGTTTGATTTTCCGGCGTTGGGACGTTGTTACATGGATATCACCTACTCCCCGCATATCGACAAGGATGGGGAAACCCAGGGTATCGTGATCGTGGCCCGGAACATCACGGCGCTCAAACTGGCCGAAGAGGAGTTGCAAAAGCACCGGGACCATCTCGAAAACCTGGTGCAGGAACGTACTGCGCAACTGACCGAGGCCCAGCACCATGCGGAGGCGGCAAACATGGCCAAGAGCGCATTCTTGGCCAATATGAGTCACGAAATCCGCACCCCGATGAATGCGATTATTGGTCTGACACACCTGATGCAGGATGCAGATACGAGTCCCGAACAGGTCGAACACCTGGCCAAGATCATTAACGCGGCGGAGCACCTGCTTTCGATCATCAATGACATACTGGATGTGTCGAAGATCGAGGCCGGGAAGCTGGCCCTGGAAGAGGTGGACTTCAACCTGTTATCGACCCTTGAAAATATGCGGTCGATGTTCAAGGACCAGTGTGATGCCAAACAACTGGACATGGAAATCGACGTTGGCGAAGTACCTGACTGGTTGTACGGGGACGCGACCCGTTTACGCCAGTGCCTGCTCAACTATGTCGGCAACGCGCTTAAATTTACCCAGCACGGCACGGTCACGATACGGGTCAGGCAGGTTGGGCAGGATGAAGCGGGTTACATGCTGCGTTTCGAGGTACAGGATACCGGTATCGGTATTCCAGCAGACAAACACGCAGGTCTGTTCAAGGCATTTGAACAAGCAGATGTCTCAACTACCCGGGAATATGGCGGCAGCGGATTGGGCCTGGCTATTACACAGCACCTGGCACAATTGATGGGGGGTGAAGTCGGTGTTGAGAGTGAAGTGGGCGTTGGCAGCACGTTCTGGTTCACGGCCCGCTTCGGACAAGGTACCAATATTCGGGCAAAAGATACCAGCAATGCTGCCCAACATGAAGATGTCGATTATTCGGGTGTCCGGCTACTACTGGTCGAGGACAATGTGATTAACTGCGAAGTCGCCGTGGCCTTGTTGAACCGGGTGGGGATAGCGGCCGATGTGGCAGCAGACGGCAGAAAGGCGCTGAGCGCCGTAAAGAACAACACCTATGACCTGATCCTGATGGATGTGCAGATGCCAGAAATGGATGGCCTGGAAGCGACCCGCCTGATTCGTTCGATGAAGGGAACGATGGCCGGTTCTGATGTCAGTTACCGCGAGGTTCCAATCCTGGCGATGACGGCCAATGTCTACGAGGAAGACCGGCTGAAGTGCCTGCAGGCAGGTATGAACGACTTCATCGCCAAGCCGGTTGACCCCGCTGACCTTTACCGGATAATTGCCAAGTGGTCACTGGGAGACAACTAAAAATTGGGGTAATTGGAGAACATCATGGCGAAACTGACATTTTGGGGTGCGACCAAAGGCGTTACGGGATCCAAGTACCTCCTTGAAACCGAGCGTGCTGTCGTCCTGTTGGAGTGTGGTCTGCTGCAAGGCAGCCGCAAGGACGAAAGCGGCAACGAAAAGCCATTTCCATTCGACGTGCACAAGATTGACGCTGCCGTGCTTTCGCATGGCCACCTGGATCACAGCGGGCAATTGCCCAAGCTGTCTGCAGATGGCTACGGCGGGCCAGTGTACATGACCAACCCGACCAGTGAATTACTCGAGATCCTGCTGCGTGACGCAGCGTTCCTG
>JAPHTE010000244.1 GCA_026196445.1 Lysobacterales bacterium | reverse complement strand
GTATATTATGTTAAATAGAAGCTGTGATTCAGCCATATATCCAGGAAATCGTAGTATTAATCCAAAGCAGATACTCCCCGATCTTGCTTGGGAAAGCTCGAGAATTATTGACGTGCGCAAGGGATTAGCCCAGCGCCTTATAGTTATCGTCTATCGCTAGAAAGGTCAAGATATAACATTACATAACAATATGATAGACAATATATAGAGATATCACTTTAAGAAATTAATCTGTAGGAATCTACCGGGTATTCATAGAAGCTATATGCCGGACTGGCAAAGCACAGGTGATTTAAAGGTGTGAGTTCCGTGAGTGAACGACGCCCAGGACGCCTGGAACCAGGTTTTCGCCAATGAACACCCTCAAAAGAACGTACAGGGGCCTTCAATGGCCCCTGCTCTGTTGATGATGGGTATTAACCGGTCGAATTCGCGTATCGCAGTTTTTGCATTAACAGGTCCACGGTCTCTGTTTTCACCGGAACAGGATCCATCTGTGATCCGACGACGGTGTTGCAGAAAGGACACAAAAAGTTAATGCAGCGTAACGATCTTCCGGAATGAACTCTGCCGGTAATATGCGCATCAACGACAAGTTCGGCGAGCAATTCCTTGCAACTGGGACATTTTCCACGAGCCATTTTAAACTTCCTTGTTAAAAATGCCGCAAAAAGCGGATGTGTTTTGGGGTTGGACTTACGGGCGGGTCAAATCCATTTTCACCACGCCTGTAAAGAAATATAGCAGCGATCCTGACATTTAGCTAAAGTTTTTTCATAATCATTCTCTACTTATGCCAATACAGGTACAATCCGCATGCAGTGAGCCCGGGTGGCGAAATTGGTAGACGCAAGGGACTTAAAATCCCTCGGTAGAAATACCGTGCCGGTTCGATTCCGGCCCCGGGCACCACTCAGACGAGCGCCACGTGCGTCACCCCGGACTTGATCCGGGGTCCATTTTAGAACCCCAGGGTTAAATGGATTCCGGCTTCCGCCGGAATGACGGCTTAAGCCAAATTGCGGCTGTATTCAGCAAGCCAGCCGGTGAAACCGTAAAGGCAACAGGGTCTGTAATTTTTGCCAGTTGTGCATTGCTACCTGCCAAAGTAGATTGATAAACGTAACGAAATCGCCCTGTTCGAAGTGGTTTTACAGAGGGGACACCTACTAACTCTTTCACCCATCTTGTAACCACGTTGGCGGGGCGATTTGTCGTATGCAGGCTCAAGAATAGTTGTTCCTTATTCACCTCTTGGGCAAACACATCGTGCAGGTCTTTCTTAACAAACGATTGGGTCAAAGTGTCGTCCGCACCAACCCCTGGTGACATCCTGCATTTGCCTTATGCAATGACTTTTGAGGGATTGATTTAGCGTGCGCCTGGCGGCAAAATGTGCCGCTTGCCCTAAACCACTTTAAAAACATTAACTTGAGGATAGCAAATGCGAATAATCCGCCCCGTTGTATACCTGTTGCCACTAACCCTGCTGTTGGCTTGCAAGCCGGCGACAGAGAGCACCGAGACGGCAACTGCCACCGCTGAGCAGGCACCCGCTGCAAGCGCCCTGCCCGTTCGTTACTCGGCCATAGACCTGGCCAACCTTGGCGACGCAGAGGCCATGACCACCCTGTGTGAGCAGGAGAACCAGTCCATGCGCGAGCATTTTGCGGTGCTTGAGGGCTTTACCGGGGTAGCGACCATCAATGGCTACTACAAGTCGCTGGACAGTCTCAATAGCAGTCTTGGCAACATGTCGTTCGCCGCCCAGAGCCTGGCGGCTGTGCATCCCGATCCAGATTTTCGTACAGCCGCTGAGGCCTGTGCTCAGCTACTGTCCGAGATCGGTACGGACCTGAGTCTTTCCCGGCCAATTTACGATGCTGTCAGTTCGCTGGACACGGCCAACGAGGACCAGGCAACAAAACACTCGGTAGAAAAAGCCATACTTGGTTTCCGTCTCGCCGGTGTCGACAAAGACGAAGCAACGCGCGCCCGTATTCGTGAATTGAACAAGGAACTGGTCACACTCGGCCAGACATTCGATCGTAACATCCGCGATGACGTCCGCACGCTGGAGCTGGATTCAGTGGATCAGCTTGCAGGTTTGCCGGAGGACTACATCGCCGCCCACCAGCCCGGTGAGGATGGCAAGATCAGGGTCACGACCCAGTACCCCGACCTGTTTCCGTTTATCACTTACTCCGAGAGCGATGAGCTTAGGAAAGAACTGTTGACCCTGCGTGGTAACCGGGCCTACCCGGCCAACAAGGAAGTTCTGGAGAGCCTGATGGCGAAGCGTTACGAACTGGCACAGCTGGTTGGTTTCAATAATTATGCAGAGCTGATAACGGCCGACAAAATGGTGGGCTCTCCGAAACGTGTTTCCGATTTCCTCGCCGAGTTGAAGGAATACACGGCCGAGGCCAACGACCGTGATTACAACATGTTGCTGGAACGGCTACGACAGGACAGTCCAGACGCGGAACGCGTTGAAGCCTGGCAGTCCACCTACGTCGCTGAGAAAGTACGCAGCGAGAAATTCCAGGTTGATTCAAAGGAAATCCGCCAGTATTTCAACTACGACAATTCGCGTGACGGCATCCTGACGATGATCCAGGACCTGTTCCAGATCCAGATCCGTCCGTGGGAAACCGCGACCTGGCACGAAGACGTGGAAGCATATGAACTGGTCCAGGACGATAAAGTGCTGGGGCGTTTCTACCTCGATATGCACCCGCGTGATGGTAAATTCGGGCACGCCGCGATGTTCCCATTCGTCAATGGCATCGAGGATGTACAGCTGCCGGTGGCAGGCCTGATCTGCAACTTTCCATCAGGCACGGACTTGATGCAACACAGCCAGGTCATCACGTTCCTGCACGAGTTCGGCCATCTGATCCACTGGATGTTCGCCGGCCACCAGCCGTGGAGCAACGTCTCCGGTATCGCTACCGAGTGGGACTTTGTCGAAGCGCCCTCGCAAATGCTCGAGGAGTGGGTATGGGACTACGACACCGTGTCCCGGTTTGCAAGGAACGCCGACGGTGAACCGATCCCGGAAGACCTGCTGAACAAGATGATCGCGGCGCGTGATTTCGGACTGGGTGCTGGCACCCGCCGTCAGCTAAGCCTCGCGGCCATGTCCCTGAACATTTACAACCAGGATCCCGCCAGCGTCGACCTGGATGAAATGGTGCCCAGGATGAGTCGTGAATACACTCACTATGAGCCCATACCCGGGACGCATTTCTACACAAACTTCGGCCACCTGAATGGCTACTCGGCCATTTACTATACCTACCAGTGGTCCAAGGCGATTGCGACCGACATGTTCACTCGCTTCGAGGAACAGGGTCTCAGGAATGTCGAGGTCGCAGGCGCTTACCGCGATATCGTGCTCGCTGGCGGCGGCACACGCCCGGCTGCCGAGCTGGTTACCGAGTTCCTCGGCAGGGATATCAGCTTTAAACCCTATGCCGACCGTTTGAGCGGTAAGAAGTAACAAGCCAGGGGCGGGGTGGTTAATACCGCCCTGCCCTAATTTGGGTTCTATCTTTGCAGGAAAGCAGGTCTGGAACTCCAGATTATCCATCCTGTATCTATGCATTGGCAATTCCTGCCGCTCACAAATGGCCGAGGACTGGACCCGGCATCTGCCGGAGTGTTGTTATATTGTTCGCGGTTAGGGGTGAGCGCACGGGAACTTAGCGTCCTTTTCAGTCGGCAATATTGGTGTTTACGGTCGCTTGCAAATAGGGCAAATTTCAAATGCCGCTTTGTGCCTTATTCTGTTGAAAAACTCTGTTTTCCAAGCAGATGAAAAATTCTCGGCACATTTGGCACATTAATTATTTTTAGATACGAGAGGGTATTAAGAATGGTTGAAAGTCCGCTACAGAGCCTCTTGCGCAGTTACAAGCATGAATAGCATTGAGTTTTCCAAATTACCGACATTTACCGGAAAATCAGCACCCCTCAAATTTGGAGTTTTTCAACAGAATATGCCTGATAGCTGCAACTCGCATTAGTCAGGTATGAAGGACGGCAACCGGCCAGAATCTGCCCTCCCGATGTTTGAACTTTAATTTTAAAAAATCTTTTTTGATAGTGGTTCTTATTTACGTCTATACTTCTGAACGGCTTGTTGTTTCTGACAGGACGGAATCCATAACATTGAGGATGTACTGCATGAAACTCACAAGAATTTTCTTATCTCTCGTTTTATTTGTATTTGTATCCACCGCGCTGGCGGCAAAGCCCGAAAAGGACCTTGTCTGTCATGTCGGCAATGAGCTGGGCTCCAATGGTGAGACTTACCAGCAAAACCCTGAGTGCGATATTTTGCCACCGTATGAAGGCGACCCGGCGGACTATATATGCCCCGACGCAGGCAAGATCGACCTTATCGAGGTATCCAAAAAAGCTAACCACCTTGGCAACCTCTCCCACGCCTACGATGGTATTTCAGATTATCGGCCGGAGTTTTTAAGCGCCAGCGGTGAGGGTAAAGAAGACAGCGATGGTGATGGCATCGACGATGGGTGTGAGTTTCCAGCACAATTTATTCTCGAAGTTGATTCTGACTTATTTCAATTTGATGATCCCGGATTCTTAAGCGATGACGGGTCAGTGGGTTATGGAGCTGGACGTTTAGGAGATATCGCTGATATTAAAGATCCAATTTCTGGATATAAAATCCGTTTTTGGGGAGCTAACCCCCCATTTACTATTGGTCCTGGAATTCCCGGTTATGACCCTCACGACTACAATCCCGGTCCAGCCAGTTTTGGTGGAGATCCAAATGAAGTAGCTAATTTTGTGATTGGTATTGATAACTATGCGTATTTAACTTTCGAAGACGCCTTGTTAAGTTGGACCAGGGGTATTGCTGCACAAGCAGATTATGCTTATGGCCTTGCTCCATCTGATGGTCAATACCTGGTTTTTCCAGATTTGGGAGATATGCAAACGCTGTTGGGTGATGGAATTCTTTACTATTATACCGATTCCAACTTCCTAGAAATGGCGGGCGAAGGTGACACTTTTTTCGGGCCCGCTAAATTTGCACTTAAAGTAAAAGATCAACCAAGTGTTTGTCCAGAAGTTACTTATATGGGTGTTGTTTGGTCTGCTTATGATGGGAATGGAGGTTTTCCTGCCGGGGGTTATCATGCAAGTTTGAAAGCTGGCACCTATGACAAAGATACTGATTACAACCCTTTTCGAACGGGTCAAGCTACTTTAAAACCATCCGGTATTAAACGTATTAACTATAGTAATGCAACAGGGCCTCTTTCCTGGAGTGATGGCGGCATTGATAACCTCGAACCTAACAACATGTTTATTACCTACCAATGCATAGGTGAATAGCTATAACGCGAAAAGCTTTCTCTTTGGCGCAATGCATGCATTGTTAAGCGTCAGGGTGAAGTTTGCTAAAGCTTGATCAGATTGGGCTGCCACCAGGCGGCCCTTTCTTTCTGTTATCGAATGGCGGCTTATGGCCGTTCTCTGCTACCAGCATCTATGAATTTTGCTGCCTAGCGATAGCTGCTATGCAGTTCCAAGCAGCAATTCAAATGACACGAATTTATGAAACCTGTCCAGCAGCACCCGGCCAATAGCGGGCCCTGAGAGAGACCACAACCGAGCTAGATATGTTGGCACGGAGTGTATGAGAACGACCGGATACAATATTACAAATGTACCCGGCGAGTAACGCGTTGTCTCTGGACTAGGACTGCATCCGGAGATCATCTTCACTGAACCCTTGGTTTTCGTTTGTGGGTTCCTGGTCACCTTCGCACGGTTCGGGCGTGTTATTAAAACCCTCCTGTGGATTAATTTTGCCTTCCAGAAATTCAAATGCTTCCTCTGTTTTTACCGTGTCTCCCAACATTCCATTTTGGTTTATAAAATT
>JAPHTE010000452.1 GCA_026196445.1 Lysobacterales bacterium | reverse complement strand
TGCGCTCCCTGCCGACATCGCCCTGATCGGCACCGGTGGCATCATTGCAGGTGAGGACGCGGCAGAAAAAATCCGGCTGGGCGCGGACCTGGTGCAATTTTATACCGGCTTTGTGTACAAAGGCCCGGACCTCGTCAGCGACTGCCTTGATGCCATCAGTAATCTCAACGACGCATGAAGCGGTCAGACAACGCTTCCCTTAAACAACTCAACAGCTTTGCTGTCGAAGCGCGTGCAGCACAACTGGTGGAAATTGAACGTGCCGAGGACCTGCAGGTTTTTGCCCGTGAATTCCGCTTTGACCGCGAACGCGACCTCATCCTGGGTGGCGGCAGCAATATCCTGTTTGCAGGTGATATCGACGGTACCGTTTTACTGAACCGGCTGGTTGGAAGGAAAGTCATTGACGAGTCAGACGATACGGTTCTGGTGGAAGCCTGTGCAGGTGAAAACTGGCACCGGCTGGTCGAGTGGAGCCTCGAGCAGGGTTTCAGCGGGCTGGAAAACCTGTCTCTGATACCAGGATTGGCCGGGGCCGCGCCGATCCAGAATATTGGCGCCTACGGCGTGGAATTGGCCGACGTGCTCGAGTCGGTGGAAACACTGGACCTTGCTGACAACAGCTGGCGTGTTTTTTCCGCCGATGGCTGCCGCCTGGGTTACCGCGACAGCCGCTTCAAGGGTGTGGATGCAGACCGTTACCTGGTCACGCGTATCCGCTTGCGCCTGCAACGCAGATTCACGGCAAAGCTCACGTATCCCGGTTTGCGCTCGGAACTGGACTCGATGGGGATTATTGAGCCGACCGCCAAGCAGGTCAGCGACGCCGTCGTCCGGCTACGCCTGCGCAAGTTGCCTGACCCGGCTGTGAACGGCAATGCCGGCAGCTTCTTCAAGAACCCCCTGGTCACTGACGGGCTGGCAAACGCCCTTGCACAGGAGCACAGGGATATGCCGGTCTACCCAGCCACTGACGGCATGCGCAAACTGAGCGCTGCATGGCTAATCGAGCAATGCGGCTGGAAAGGCCGTAGGCTGGGTGGCGCGGCGGTTTCTGAAAAACACGCCCTGGTGCTGGTCAATCGAGGCAACGCGAGCGGCGCCGAACTCCTCGAGCTGGCCACTGCCATCACCGATTCGGTCAGGGAAGTGTTCGCTATTGATCTGGTACCAGAACCGCGTATCGTACGACCCTAATAACAACAACGGAGCATCCCGATGAAAAGACCGCTTTTTCGCACCACTTGCCTGCTGTCTGCCCTGCTGGTCAGCCAGGTCACATTAAGCACTGAGATCGCTGATTACGAAGATAACGCGATCCGGAAACTGGACAAGACCGGCTTGCTGGAGCGTATCGGCACACTGGCCTCCGACGAATTTGGCGGCCGCGCCCCGATGTCGGAAGGCGAGCGCCTGACGCTGAACTACCTTGAAAACCAATTCAGGGAGATGGGTCTTGAACCGATGTTTGGTGACAGCTACCGCCAACCCGTACCGCTGGTGTCCATCGAAGCGGACCCGGCGATGGCCTTGGCCATCTCAGACCTGGAAGGCAATGTACACTCCTACAGCTACGGCAGCGAGGTCATGGTCTTCAGCCCACAGGTCAAGGACGAAAACGGCTTGTCGGGCAGTGAACTGGTCTGGGTCGGATACGGCATCGTCGCACCCGAGTATGGCTGGAACGATTACGAGGGGCTGGATGTCACGGGCAAGACGGTGGTCGTTTTGGTCAATGACCCTGGTTATGCCACGCAGAACCCGGAACTGTTCAACGGCAACGCCATGACCTATTACGGCCGCTGGAGCTACAAGTTCGAGGAAGCGGCCCGCCAGGGCGCAAGCAGCGCGTTGATCATACACCAGACCGCGCCGGCTGCGTACGGCTGGAACGTGGTCAGGAGCAGCTGGGAGGGACCGCAATTCCACCTGGCGACTGAAAACAACAACATGGACCAGTTGAAGGTCCAGGGCTGGCTGCAATACAAGGTGGCCGATGAGCTGTTCCGCATGGCCGGGCTAAGCCTCGCGGACATGTCCGCAGATGCCGCCAAGGGCCCGGTTAAACCCAGGCCCATGGGGCTCCTGGCCAGTATCAATATCCACAACACCATCAAGCACGCCGA
>JAPHTE010000028.1 GCA_026196445.1 Lysobacterales bacterium | reverse complement strand
GGTGATGACGATTAGCCGGTCATATTCGGTTTCATCCATGTCAGCGACTTCGCATTCGCACAACATGCGAGCCAGTTCGGGGATGGTGTTGGAGTGTCCGACAATCAACGCATTGTCCTGGCGAGCCAGTAGTCTTTCGACCAACAATGGCTGGTTTCCCGGGTCGTAGGCGAATAATAGCAATCCAAGTTCCGTTGCCAGTGGTTGCGCAGTGTCAATCGTGCGTCGATAGCTGCTGGAATAGATGTCATCAATGTTCTTGTCTTTCAACCAGGTGGCCAGATCTACCGCACGTTGTTGGCCTTGCGCTGTCAGGGCCGGGTCGCGGCTGCCGTCGGCCTGTTTTTCAGCGTGGCGGACCAGGTACAGCTTGAATATATCGTCACCAGCGTAAGCGGTTGCGCCCACCAGCAGGCAAGCCATGGCAATCAGCAGGAGTCTAACTCGCATATTGCACCAGTATCCGGGATGACGACACTGGACAGTTTGGTCCGACCGCCGGGTTGGACTGAGAGTAATAGCCGTAGCTTTTGGTCGAGGCGAGTTTAGTTGCATTCAGCTCCCCAGTTCGGTTAGGAGTTCTGCCTGGTGCTCCTGGATTAACGGTTCGACCACCATGTCCAGCGCGCCACCGAGCAATTCTTCCAGCTTGTACAGAGTCAGGCCGATGCGGTGGTCGGTGACCCGGCCCTGCGGATAGTTATAGGTGCGGATACGTTGAGAGCGGTCACCGGAACCAACCTGTAACTTGCGGCTTTCGGCCTGCTCGCGGGCCTGTTGGGCTTTTTCCTGTTCCAGCAGTCGAGCGCTGAGCAGGGACATGGCGCGGGCCTTGTTCTTGTGTTGTGAGCGTTCGTCCTGGCACTCGACGACCAGGCCGGTTGGCAGATGCGTAATGCGGATGGCCGAATCCGTGGTATTGACGTGCTGTCCGCCTGCACCGGAGGCGCGGTAAGTATCGATTCGCAGGTCCGACACCTGGATATCGACGCCCTCGATTGCATCTCTTTCCGCGAGAATGGCGACCGTACATGCCGAGGTGTGAATACGCCCCTGCGATTCAGTTTCAGGGACCCGTTGCACACGGTGGGTGCCGGACTCGAATTTGAACCTGGAGTAGGCGCCGTGGCCGACGATGCGGGCCACGATTTCCTTGAAACCGCCGTGATCGCCGTTGCTGGTGTTAATGATCTCGATCTGCCACTTCTTGCTCTCGACATAGCGCTGGTACATGCGGAACAGGTCACCGGCAAACAGCGCTGCTTCGTCCCCGCCGGTGCCGGCGCGGATTTCAAGGAAGATGTTGTTGTCGTCGTCCGGGTCCCTTGGCAGTAACAGGACGTTCAATTCGCGTTCCAGCTTTTCTCGCAGTTTCCTGGCCTTGGCCAGTTCCTCTTCGGCCAGTTCTTTCATACCGGCGTCCCGGCTTCCAAGCAGGGCTTCGGCTTCCTCGATAGACCGGCCTGCCTCTTGCCACTGCGACCAGGCATCGACCACAGGTTCAAGCTGCGAGTACTCGACCGACAGTTCACGGAAGCGATTCTGGTCGGCCATGACTTCCTGGGTGGATAGCAGCAATGCGATTTCTTCGTGGCGCTGCTGGGCTTGTTGCAGCCTTGCGTGTATCGAGGGTTGCAGGCTCATGTGTCATCCTCGGGTTCAAACAAACGGTAGGCAGCCTTGAGCAACTCGTCATCCTGCTCCTCGGCGGCACGGCGCAGGCGGGTGCTGGGCAGGTGCAGGATGCGTTTTGCCAGGGTGTTGGCCAACTGGGTGATGACCGGTTCGGGCTCACTGCCGGCCTCGATCTTGCGCAGGGCCCTGCTGACCAGCTCAGCGCTGTTCTGGCGCGCGTGCTTGTGCATGTTTTTCAGGTAGACGGAGGCCCGGGCGCTGTTGAGCCAACGCATGAATTCTTCAACGGCCTCTGCCACGTCCGTGCCCGCTGCCTCAGCCGCTTCATTGCGCTTGGAAATGTTCTCGTCCACCACCTTCTGCAAGTCGTCAATGGTAAACAGGTACACGCTGTCGAGCTTGCCGACATCAGGATGGATATCGCGCGGTACTGCAATATCCACCAGGAACATGGGTTGGTGACGGCGTTGCTTGAGCGCGGCCTTGACCGCTTGCGGGTGGATGATCGGGTCATGGCTGGCCGTGGAAGAGATCAATATGTCGGCCTTGTGCAAAATGGAATCCATGTCGGCCAGCGAAACCGCCAGCGCATCGTATTGTCCGGCAAGTTCCCTGGCCCGCTCCAGGCTGCGGTTCACGATCACCAGGGAAGATACGCCCCGGTCGCTCAGGTGGCGGCCGCACAGTTCGATCATTTCACCGGCACCGACAAGAACCACGGTCTTGGTCGCCAGGTTGCCAAAAATCTGTCTTGCCAGCATGACGGTCGTGTAGGCCACCGAAACGGAGTGTTCACCGATCCGGGTCTTGCTGCGGATTTTCTTGGCGGTGGCGAAGGCGTGCTGGAACAGGCGATCCAGGACCTTGCCGACCCCGCCGGCATCGCGGGCCAATTGCCAGGAATCTTTCAGCTGGCCGACGATCTGGGATTCACCCAGCACCAGTGATTCGAGCCCGCCGGCGACCCGGAACAGGTGGCGCACAGCCTGTTCGCGTTCACGTACGTAGCAATGCGCTTGCATCTCGGCTTCACTGAGCCCGCCCTTTTCCTGTAACCAGGTACGCACCAGCGCACCGCTTTCATGCTGCCCGATACTGTAGATCTCGGTACGGTTGCAGGTGCTGACGACGACCACTTCTTCTACGCCTTGCAGTTTGCACAAGGCTTTAACCTGCTCGGCATACTCGTTGCGTGCGATTGCAATTTTCTCGCGGGTTTCGAGCGGCGCAGTGTGGTGGCTGATTCCGGTGGCAAGTAACGGCATGGGTAATGAATATATTTAGGGCCTGTTTGCAATATCAAGTATGGTGTAATCCACGATTAGCAAAATTGACTATTTGTCAGCGTGGAACACTATCGGGGATTGGTTCGCTTGCTGCAAGCAGTTATCCTTGGTGTATGAAAGTTGACTATTGTTTCATGAAACGGCTGCCGAGCGTGCTGGTTTTTACCATTGTCTTGTTGACAGCGTGTACAACAGTCAATGAGCTGCCCGTTGAACCGCCATCCAAGCCATTGGCGGTGGCCAGTGACATCGCGAGCCCCGAAGCGCCTTTGCGACCGACCGATCCGGAGGTCATGAATCACGTATTTGCTGCCGAAGTGCTGGGCTCCGAGGGCGATTATTCAGCCGCGGCCGCCGAGTACCTGGAAGCGGCCCTGATATCGGCCGACCCCGAGATCGCCAAGCGGGCCGCCAGGGTCGCGGTCTCAGCAGGGGAATGGCAGATGGTCGCATTGGCCTCCGACCGATGGGCAATGCTGGATTCATCCAGCCTGGAAGCCCGCGAGATGGCCGCCGGGTCGCGGCTCAGGGAGGGTGATTACGCGGGTGCCGAGTATCAACTGGCGCGCATACTGGATTTGACCTCTTCCGACCTGGCGCATGGCTGGCAGGTGGTAACAGCGCTGCTGGTACCGGCCAGCGACCAGGCCCGGGCCAATAAGGTCCTGGAAAACCTGTCGCAGCAATTCGATGCGGACAACAACGTCGATGCATTGTTTGCCCGCAGCCAGTTCGCGGCGCGAATGGGTAATCTCGAACAGGCGGGAGAATTCATTGAGACGGCAATCGGGCTGGAGCCCGGCAGGGCGGATCTGCTGGCGTGGTCGGGCAGGGTCGCGATCAACCTGGACAAGCTGGATATGGCCCTGGAACGTTACCGGCAGGCCTGGCAGGCTGAGCCACAGGATCCGCAATATGCCATGGCGTACGCGGAGTTGCTGAAACGAAATAACGACGCCGCAACCGGGCAGGCGGTGATGGCCCAGTTACCGGATACGCCCGGGATGCGCTTTGCACGCATTGTGTATGCGCTGGATACAGATGACAGGGAAAGCGCAGAAAAGCTCTACGCCGGGTTTTCGGAGGAAGCCTACAGCGACGCTCCAGATATGGCCTTCCACGCTGCACAAAGCGCCGAGTTACTTGATTACAAACGCCAGGCCATAGACTGGTATGGGCAGGTCACCGGCGAGCAGTCGTTACGCTCGGTTTTGCGCCGGGCCCTGTTGTTGGCTGAATTGGGCGAAGTCGGGGATGCGCGTAATTTGCTGGTAAACCTGCGTGTCAACGCGGATGCCTCAGTCAGGTCACAGAGTTACCAGATCGAAGCACAAATCCTGAACGAGGCAGGAGACCCGGAGGAAGCCATGCGGGTGCTGGGCAGCGCCCTGCTGGAATTGCCGGCAGATTTCCAACTGCGTTACGCCCGCGCTTTGCTGGCAGTCGCACAAGGCCGCTTGCAACTGGCAGAAAGCGATCTGCGTCAGCTCATCGCGGAACAGCCACAAAACGCCGTGGCTATCAACGCACTGGGCTATACGCTTGCCGACATGACGGACCGTTTCGAAGAAGCCGAGCAACTGATCCACCAGGCGTATGCCCTGCAACCAGACGACCCGTCCATCATCGACTCCATGGGTTGGATTGCCTATCGCCGCGGACGCATGACCGAGGCGGAGAAGTTCCTGCGTGAAGCCTGGGACCTGTTGCGCAACGCCGAGGTCGCCGCCCACCTGGGCGAGGTTTTGTGGGTCAACGGCAGGCAGGACGAAGCACGCTCGCTGTGGGAGTCCGGCCTGGAACTGGACAGTGACAACAGGGTCTTGCGTGAAACCATGCAGCGCTTCGGTGAGTCGCATTGATGCAATTCACTACCAGGCGGTGGTTTTACTGGCTTGTCGCGGCCGTGTTGTTGCACGGTTGCAGCGGCGTCGGAACCAGGCAATCCGGCCCGGGCAATGAGCAGCTTTACCTGGACCGCGCCGGCAAGCTTGAATCAGTTCAGCATTGGGGATTGGTCGGCAGGCTTTCACTCGACGACGGCGAGCAGGGTGGCAGCGGCAAGCTGCGTTGGAACGTATGGCCGGCTGGGAGCGACCTTGATTTTCATGGTGCCATGGGTCGGGGTGCGTGGCAATTGCAGGTCAGGGAAGGCGGTGCGACTTTGAAGACTTCAGACGGAAACGTGCAAACGGCGCCTGCGGTGGACGCCCTGGTGCAGGCTCAGCTGGGCTGGTCCTTCCCGGTGGGGGACCTTGAGTGGTGGGTACGCGGGTTGCGCGCACCGGGCGCTGCCGATGTGGTGCAATATGACAGCGACGGCCTGCTACTCAGTTTGCAGCAGTCCGGCTGGCGTGTCGAATTCAAGCGCTATCGGGACTTTGGTGGAACAGCCTTTCCTGTCCGGCTGGAGGCACAGCGGGGCAGCTACCGGGTCAAGCTGGCTATTGGCAACTGGCGCCTGGGTTTGGAAACTGGGGGCTGACGAGGATGACGGCCGAGCCGGGAACGGGGAAGCAGGCCTGGCCTGCACCAGCCAAGATCAACCTGTTCCTGCACATCACAGGCCGGCGCGCAGACGGGTACCACGATTTGCAAACGCTGTTCCAGATACTGGGTTGGGGCGACGTCTTGCGTTTCACCATCAATGACAGCGGTCGTGTGAGTCGCCATTGCAATATTGACAGCATCCCGGAGGCGACTGACATCTGTGTGCGAGCCGCACGGCTGTTGCAACGCACCTGTACAGTGAAAAGCGGCGCCCACATCGATCTGACCAAGCGTATCCCGACAGGCGCAGGCCTCGGTGGAGGCAGTTCGGATGCGGCCACGACTTTACTGGTATTGAACCACTTGTGGGGTTGCGGATTAGCGGCGCAACAACTGGCTGAACTCGGCTTGCAATTGGGCGCTGACGTGCCGGTATTCATACATGGACACAGCGCCTGGGCAGAAGGGCGGGGCGAGCGATTGGAGGCGGTGGAACTGGGGCAGCGGCATTACGTGCTGGTGTTTCCTGAATTCGGTATTTCGACTGCCGAGGTGTTCAGGCACCCGGATCTGAAACGCGATTCTCCGCCGGTGGAAATTCAAGACACCGGACTGGCCGCAGGTGACAACGACTGTGAGTCCGTGGCCAGGAAATTGCACCCGGAACTGGCGGTCATCATGCAGGATTTGGCGCAATGGGGCCAGCCGCGTATGAGTGGCACCGGCAGCACGATATTTTTGGAGTTCGCTGACAAAATGGCTGCAAACAGCGCGGCAAGCGAATTAAAATGCCGATATAATGTTCGCGCAGTCGAGGGTGTAGACCGGTCACCCTTGCTGGACAGTTTGTCCGCAAGCGGTGATTCGGTGGTTTGAAAACAACTGGGACGTAGCCAAGTCGGTTAAGGCACGGGGTTTTGATCCCCGCATTCGCAGGTTCGAGTCCTGCCGTCCCAGCCATTTTTTCGGGGCTTGTTTACAGGCCCCACAAAACCAGGTGGTGATACAGTGGCCAGTGCTTCCCTGATGGTATTTACGGGTAATGCCAATAAGAAGTTGGCAAACGACATTGCCCGGGAACTCGGAATCCCGATGGGTAAGGCAGTTGTCGGGCGCTTCAGTGACGGTGAAGTTGCCGTTGAAATAACTGAGAACATTCGCGGCAACGACATCTACCTGATCCAGTCGACCTGCGCACCGACGGCCGACAACTTCATCGAATTATTGGTCATGGTGGATGCGCTGAAACGTGCATCGGCAACCCGGGTCACCGCAGTCATCCCTTATTTCGGTTATGCCCGCCAGGACCGGCGGCCCCGTTCGACACGGGTGCCGATTACGGCCAAGGTCGCCGCAAAAATGATCAGCGCCGTGGGGACTGACCGGGTCGTGACCATCGACCTGCACGCTGACCAGATCCAGGGCTTTTTCGATATCCCGGTAGATAACGTTTACGCCTCGCCGTTGACCATGGCCGATATCTGGCGCCACTTTGGCAACGAGGACATCGTCGTGGTTTCCCCCGATGTGGGAGGCGTGGTGCGGGCCCGGGCCATCGCCAAACGTCTCGATGTCGAACTGGCTATCATCGACAAACGCCGTCCGCGCGCCAACGTATCCAAGGTGATGAATATCATCGGCGATATCGAGGGCAAGACCTGCGTGATGGTGGATGACCTGGTCGACACCGCCGGCACCCTGAGTACAGCCGCCAGCGCGTTGAAGGAGCACGGGGCTGTGCGGGTCGTGGCCTACTGTGTGCACCCGGTATTGTCCGGAGCGGCAATATCCAATATCAATGATTCCGAGCTGGACGAACTGGTGGTTACCGACACGATACCGCTGAGCAAAGCGGCGGAAAGTTGTGACAAGATCCGGGTCCTGAGTGTCGCCCAGATGCTGGCGGAAACGATCCGGCGCATGGCAATGGGTGAGTCGGTCAGCTCGATGTACGTTGATTGACATTCCCTCGTTTTCACGGAATCAACAGGCCTTTTAATTTAACGTCGATATGTCTTGCGCCCGGCCCGGGTAAATAAGCTATAATGCCGGGCTAAATTTTTGCGCCATCCCTGGTCGCGGGGATGGATGAAACCGCCGTGAAAACGGTTTTTGCCGTGTTCGGTTCGGCTTTGCCCGGCCAGGCGCGGATATAAGATATCGAGGAACAAGATGACTGAATCAAATGTAATTCACGCGGAAATCCGTGAAGACGTGGGGAAAGGTGCGAGCCGCCGCCTGCGTCGACAGGGGAAAATACCCGCGGTGCTTTATGGTGGCAAGAAAGATCCTGCCACTTTGAGTGTTGACCACGCCGCCGTGCTGCATGCTGCAAAAACGGAGTCGTTCTACTCCAGTATCCTGGAAATCAGGGTCGGCGACGGACGCAGCCAGAAGGTGGTTGTACGTGATGTGCACCATCATCCGTACAGGCCACAAATCATGCACATGGACTTCTTTCGCGTTTCCGCAGACGAGCTGCTGAAGATGTCCGTGCCGATCCATTATGTCGGCGAAGATAAATCAGAGGCCGGCAAGTCCTCAGGTGTGGTGATCCAGCACGTGGTTACGGAAGTTGAAATCGCGGCCCTGCCGCAAAATCTTCCCGAGTACCTGGAAGTTGACTTGTCTCATTTGCATGATGGCGATGTCGTCATGCTGACTGACATCGAGCTGCCTGAGGGTGTTGAAATTCCCGCGCTTGCGCAGGAAGGTTCCGAGGAAGTCATGATCGCCAATACGATTCACATCAAGGAAAGCCAGGGTACAGGTGTCGCTGCCGCTGAAGAAGCCGCTGCGGCCGAAGCCGAAACCATGGGTGAAATCGATGTCGAGGCCGATGAAGCTGAGGTTGAAGGCGAGGAAGCGTCGCAAGAAGATGACGCTGACGATGCCGAAGGCGACAAGGAATAGACCCGGAGAAGACCTTGTCAGGGACATTCCTGATTATTGGCCTCGGTAACCCGGGATCCGACTATGACCAAACCCGGCACAATGCCGGGTTTTGGTTTTTGGACGCCCTAAACAACGGTTCCGGATTTCGCAAGCAATCGAGACTGTCGGCAGAGGTCTGCCGGACCAGGTTGCACGAGCGCGATTGTTTGCTGGCGAAACCGGCGGTGTTCATGAACCACAGCGGTCGGGCCGTGCGTGCGGTCATGGATTACTACCGGGTCAGCGCCGGTAATGTACTCGTCGCCTATGACGAGCTCGACCTGCCGCCTGGCACTGCGCGTCTTAAACAGGGTGGCGGTCACGGTGGCCATAACGGGATGCGAGATATTTTCAGGCACCTCGATGACACCGGCTTTTTACGTTTGCGCATCGGTATCGGGCACCCGGGACACAAGGATGCGGTCACAAACTACGTGCTGGGCCGCCCGACTCTCAAACAGGAAGTTGCAATAAGGTATTCCATCTCGGAAGCCGTCGCGGTAATGCCCGACCTGCTCAGTGGTAATGTCGCCAAGGCCATGAAAGACCTGCATACTGCTGAAGATGACCAACCGGCGGCAGAGTCTGGAGACTAATCATGGGTTTTAAATGC
>JAPHTE010000158.1 GCA_026196445.1 Lysobacterales bacterium | reverse complement strand
TGTGTTTTTGGCATGAACATCTTTCGGGACATGTTTGCGGGGGTCAGGGACTTTTTTGGTGGTCGTAGCAGCGCAACCCAGAAGGTGCTTCGGGATGCCCGAATTTCATGCCTGGACGAATTGCGTGAAGAAGCGCGGTCTTTGGGGGCCAATGCCGTTATTGCAGCCCGCCTGGACTACAGTGAATTTTCCGGTGGGAAGAAATCCATGCTGTTTCTCGTTGCTTCAGGCACTGCCGTTATCGTTGAAAAGGCAGGCAATTAAGCATCAAAAGAAAGATTTGGTTCGAAGTTAGTCATTCCAAAGCAACAATCGCAGGCGTTGCAACTATACAGCGCTTCTGGGCTGAAACTTTGCGCTGATCAAAACCACGAAATGCGTTACCATTCCACCTCGACCGGAGAGGTGCCGGAGTGGTCGAACGGGCTTGACTCGAAATCAAGTGTACGGTTATCCGTACCGTGGGTTCGAATCCCACCCTCTCCGCCAGATATGAAAATGCCCGCTCTCTGCGGGCATTTTCATATCTGACTGTGTGCGAAGGATCGAACCCGTAAGTGGCGCGCAGCGGCACTGGGTTCGACAAAATCGTCGGGAACGATTTTGAACGTCGAGCGAAGCGAACGACTGCAGGGACGCAGGAGGTAGAGCAACGCAGGAGCAGTTGCCGAGACGGCCCCGAAGGGGCGAGGGCATGGATAGCCCGAGTAATCCCGCTCTCTTAACCATCAACCGCCTTCGGGCGGTTTTCTTTTGGCGGAGAGGGAGGGATGAGAAGCCATACCCCATCCGTACAGCGTCTACGACTAAAGTGTAATGATAGGTAAAGCCGGAGAGGTGCCATAATTCCTGTATGAAGTCATACGGTCCGGGTATGAAATTGTACGACATGGCTTTCTTTTCGCTTTCCCTGGCGATCCTTTCGGCGTACGCGATGTTTAAAACCCATCGTATGGATGCCACGCCCTCCAGAAAAGAAACCCTGCTTTGGATTTATGGCATCATCTTTGCGGGTTGCCTGGTGGTCACCTTGACCCTTTTCGGCTTCATGTGGGGCCAGTGGTTTAATGCACCGGAAGTCGTCACGCTGATAGAGCCGGTCGTACAGCCAGCTTAATTACCGGTCCAGAAACCGGATAATCAATTCTGCCGCCCAGAGGGCGCTGGAAGGTTTTCCGTAGGCTATTTCGAGATGCTCACGCATGACCTCAGCGACCGCGGGGCCCACCGGTGCGCTCGCGTTGTAATCCAGGTAAATTCGCTCTCGATTTGATTCACTCATACTCGTCCGTGCCTATTCTGGCCTAAACGATTCGTAAACCTGGTGACTCTATCGACGAAGCACAACCCGTCCTGCATGCCGCGCAATCCCAGCAACCCTACTGTGAGCCCTCCGGCAGCAGCGCTTTGAAACGCGGGTGGTCACGCAGGTTATCCAGGTCGCTATCGTTCATCATCCAGTCGAGTTCGGCCATACCCTTGCGAATACTCTTCTCCAGGCAATCGAGCGCCAACTCGATCTCACCGATATTGGAATACACACAGGCAACGTTATACAGGTTCAACGCGTCATCACCCTGGCTGGTCTTGGCGCGCTCCAGCCACTCCATGCCTTTTTCGGTTTGTCCGGCTTCCAGCAGGTTGACGGAACCGAAACACAGCGCACGCGCATCATCCGGTGTGGTCTGCAGACGCCGTTCGATGACCTCCAGCGTGCGTGCCCTGGCTTCATTACGCTTGTCTTCCTGTCCCAGTGCGCGGTAGACCTGGGCCAGCAGCGCGAGGGCCTGGTAATCGTCAGGCCTCACTTCGGTGGCCTTTTCGAACAGGCCCGCGGCCTTTTCCAGCTTGCCTTTGGTGAACGCGTGCCGCCCATGGTAGTAGTAGGCCTCGAACAGCTTCGGATCCAGTTCAACGGCTCGCTCAAAGGCCTTTTCTGCCTCGTTCTGGCGTGTGCTGTAAGACAACGCCAGGCCGCGTGATGCGTGCACCTGAGCGAGGTCCGGGGCCAACTGCAAGGCCAGCCGGCTGTTGGTTTCGGCCTGCAGGCGAACCGACACGGCACTGTCGGCATACATGTAAATAAAGGAAAAGCAATCCGCCAACCCTGCGTAAGCCAGCGCGTAGTCGGGGTCGAGATCGATGGCGTGGGAAAAATCCTCGCGGGCCTTTTTCCAGCCGTAGTCGCTGAACTGGTAAAAATGGCGCCGGCCACGCAGGTAAAACTCGTAGGCCTCCATGTTCTGTGTCGGTTGTTTCTCGACGGCCTCGTCTGTGCCAGGCGCCAGCGAAACCTTGAAGGCCTTGGCAACGTTCTCGGCGATCTCTTTCTGGATACCGAACACGTCTTTCAACTCACGGTCGAAACCTTCGGACCAGATATGGTAGCCGTCCTCGACATTGATCAACTGCGCAGTCACGCGCAGGTGTTCGCCCGCCTTGCGCACGCTCCCCTCGAGCACGGTGTTGACATTCAGCCGTTCGCCGATGGTATCGATGTCGATCGAAGTGTCCTTGAACTGGAAAGATGCGGTCCTGGAGGCGACCTGGACACCTTGTATCCTTGCCAGGGAATTGATGATCTCCTCTGCCATGCCCTCGCAAAAATGATCCTGGTCCTTGTCCGGGCTCATGTCCACGAATGGCAGCACCGCGATCGAGTGTTCGGCCTGTGATCCGGGAGCCGAAATTGAAGAAGGCCTGACCGGTTTGCGACGTTTTTTGGTACGGCGAATTCCGTCCGGTGTAACTTCCAGCGCCCAGGCGAGGATCATCGCCACCGGGAAACCGAGCACGAGTAACCAAAGCACCATCGTGGTTGACCACGCAGGCAGGTTGAGCGGCTCAAAGGTCGCATCGGCAACCTGCAGCAGCAGCCAGGCGCCGACGACATAGCCAATAGCGACTCTTACCACCTTGCGGCGTTTCAATTCCTCGATATAACTACCCAGGCTCGACTGCTTTTCTCCCATGGCCCTTCTCTTGTCAGACTGAATGCATTGCCTTAACTATATACGCAGTTGTGCGCGCGCGCCGGAAAAACAGCCGGATTCACCACGCTGACAGTATCCCTGCAGCCATGTTCTGCCCAGGTGATTGAGCCGGGGTAAGTAGCCAGGGCTTATTGGTGTGGCCAGTCGC
>JAPHTE010000055.1 GCA_026196445.1 Lysobacterales bacterium | reverse complement strand
TCGATGACGTTGCGCGTGAACACGGTGTTTTCCTCGGTCTGGAAATAATCGATGCCCTCGAGGAAAAAGGTGCGTTTTTCGGGGTAATACAGCGCAAAAGCGGTATTGACATCCAGCAGCAACGCGTCGGACTCGACCTGTGAGAAATCCGGATTCAGCGTGGCCGCCAGTACGTTCTGCGTGTTGATGTTCCAGGCGAAATCCAGGCCGGGCTCGTAGTCCGTGCCATCGCTCTGCCAGCCGGACGCGTCCGGCTCCCGGCTGTCCGAGTGTGCTATGGACAGGGTCGGGGTGATCGCGATGCCCCTGGAGGTGTTTTGCGGTATAGCGTGCAGATTGAACTTTGCGTACTGGCACAGCGTGCAATCCCTGTTCCTTTCCTGCGGTGCGTCGGCCAGTCGGTGCTGGACGTCGCGCGGGTAGTGGCGCATGACGCTGATGCCCCAGGTATTGCTGTCCTCCTGGTTGGCGAACCGCAGCGACCTGAACGGGATTTCCATTTCGACCCGGAAGCCCGAACCGTGTACCTTGCCCATCGAGTTCCAGACGGTATCCCATGAAGAATCGGTGGTGCCGAGTACATCGTTGAACAGGGCGTCGAGTTGCGCGCCAAAGGGATTGACGTAGAACTCGTAACTGCGGCGTTCGTCGTTAAAGGTGTCGAGCGACACGCCAACCCAGTCGTCGGACATAATGCTGTCGCGGTCCCTGAACGAGGCCCGGATCAGGTCCACTGCCGGGTCTGCCGCCACAAAGGCGATGTAAAGGAATTCGTCGTTTCGAACCAGATAAGCCGTGGTCTCAACCGGGGCCGGCGTATTTTCGGCAGGGGAGGTCTCCACGCCCAGCCCGATGGCCAGCGCCGAAGCCCACAACGGCTCGTCCAGGTCGCCGTCGATGGACGCGCTCGAAGTAGTGTGCGGTACTTCACGCAATGGTGTTGCATTAGCCGTGGTGAACAGCACCACGCCAAGCAATAAAAACAAGGCCCTGCAACAGTTCACGAGCGTCCCCTGTTCTTGGTCGAACCCCTGACAAGCCTGACCGCTTGTTATTGTTGGGCGGAATATAGATGGCTCAGCGGGGCAGGGAATCTGCCATTGGTCACGGAATCAACGATTGATCCCGACGGTCTCTTTTAAACACCTGAGACTGCGTGTACGCTTCGCTGAGGTGTGGCAACTACTGCCCATTTCAAATATGCGCTATCGGAACAGATCAATGGAAGCGAAGGGACAGGCCTTTTCCAGGCTGCACAGCACATCATGGGTGCTTTTGCATTCCCTCGTGGTCGTGCTCTGTTTGACAAGCCTGGTGACCGGTTTGCGTATTGCAACACAGACGCGCCCTGAAGTTCTGCACTTTTCGGCATTGCTGCCCCAGGGGAATATGCATGGTTTGCATTTCTTCAGCGCCGTGGGACTACTTTCCATAGTTATTGCATATTTTCTTCACCTGATCCTGTTCCGTGAGAGCAGATCGCAGATCAGGCGGGGTGCATCGCACTATCACCAATCCGTTTTCTGGCTGGGGCGGGCGTTAGTGCTGGCATCACTTGTGTCGGGAGTCATGCTCTACGTAGATCGTTTTGCGATGGCCACGCTGGTTGAGATTCATTACCTGGCAGCGCTGGCATGGGTGCTGTACCTGTTGATCCACGGCGGGGTTTATTTCGTGCAGTATGGCTGGCTCACTGTTAAAAGAATCGTAATTTCAAAGCAGGTTCATGTCAGAAATGATGCAGCCATCCTGGTCATCCTGTTGGCGGCATTCGGCGTGATGTTTACCTGGACCCAAAGTGCAGCCCGCCATGAACTTTTAGTGAAGTTGGTTTCCCCGAAAGAACAGGTTCGCATCGATGGTATTGCAGATGAAACGGCCTGGGATGGTGCGGAGGCTCTTACGCTTAACACCATTGGCGGTGCTAACTTTTTAAATGGCCAGACGCGGATCACCATAAAGGCTTTACACAACGGAACAGGCGCGTTCTTCCTGGTGCGTTGGTATGACCCCAGCAAGAGCCTGCAGCATTTGCCGCTGGTCAAGACAGAGGCGGGATGGAAAGTTACTGAATCGGGTTTCTATCACTTTGATGAAACCGAGTATTACGAAGACAAGCTTGCCCTGATAATTTCCAAAAATTGCTCAGTTGCTGCGGCAGGAACCGCCCGACTTGGACCCAACCCCCTGAAGGACAAGGTTCCGAACTGGCACGGCAAGGGCTATCACTATGCCGCGGATGGAGAAGTGCACGACCTATGGCATTGGAAGGCCGTGCGGACCAATGACATGTTCGTCGCAGACGATAACCTGATTGGACCTCCTGACATCGTTCGCAAGGGAATGCGCCGTTATACGGCTGGGTATTTGACTGACCCGAAAGAGTCGGGCGGATACGTGATGAATTGGCAATGGTATCGGCAGTCCGGCGTCGTACCCCGCCGGATGCCACAACAACCGGAGGCGCTCGTTCCGTATCAGTCAGGCAATGGCGAAGACCTCAGTTGGTCTGTGCCGTGGTATAGCTACGACCTCTATGACGCCAGCAGTGACGTTTACCCGGTTGGCACCATCATGCCTTCGGTGTTGTACATGTCTAACCGCATGGAGGGGGACCGGGCTGATGTTTACGCCCACGGAAGATGGGCTGATGGGCAGTGGACGCTTGAAATGATGCGCCGTTTCGATACTAACTCTGGATGGGATGTGAAACTCGAGTCTGGTGTTTGTCTGTGGGTAGCAGCTTTTGACCATGCCCAGGTAGCTCACACACGTCACATGCAACCCATTCAACTGACATTCGAGAGCGACGATGATTAGGCGTACGATTATATTGGTCGTGTTGATGGGTGGCGTCCTGGCCCTTGCCTGGTTCAATCCTCCGCCGTTGCCCGAGAAACCCGTTAACCCCCGGTTCGTTAAGATTGCCCCTGATGGCCGGGAGTTGGGCGCCTGGGAGGGGCCATGGAGTTGCGTGCTGGACAAACACACTGGCTTGATATGGGAAGTCAAGTCTTACGCCGAGGATATGCACGACTACCAATGCTCCTTCTCCTGGTTTGATGGTTACACGGGGGTGGCTGGCGGCGGGAGTTGTTTCACGAAGAATGGTAAGAGTGATACCCGGGACCTGGTTGAATACACCAATGAAACCAAACGCTGTGGTATCGTCGGATGGCGCTTGCCGACGGAACAGGAACTCGGATCATTGCTGAGCGAAACACCCTTGCCAGGTGACTTGCTGATCGACCGGGACTATTTTCCCTACGTGCAGAGGGGTTTGTATTGGACATCAAACGCCGAAGTACCGTTGACAGGTTATTTTAAGCGTTTGGACAAAGGGGCGATCTCGATCGACTTCAAGGATGGCAGCCACAGGGAGATGCCTTACCGGGATACCGCGTTTGTACGCCTGGTCGCGGATAATGACCAATAAGTCAATATACGGGCTTTGAACAATCAATAACAACATGTTTTCATGGGTATTATCCACAAGATGTTGAATGCCTCTGCTATACTGCCAAAAAGCGGCTAACTGTGATTCACGGAATGAAACATCAAGAAATTTACAGGGAGAAAGGGGTGAAGCTGAGTTTAAACAGGTGTCTGAAAATCAGCGGGTTTGCCATTCTGCTGATG
>JAPHTE010000346.1 GCA_026196445.1 Lysobacterales bacterium | reverse complement strand
TCGGGAATGATCTTTCCACCCGGCATCGTAAACACGACGCCTTTCCCGGCAACGTTTTCAATACCATAACCCGCTTCGTGTACCAGGCGGTGGTGTGTGCGGCACAGCAAGACCAGGTTATCCATTGAGGTCTCACCACCATCTGCCCAATGCTGAATATGGTGTGCATCCACAAAGCGAGTACAGGTACAGCCTGGAAAACGGCAACCCCGGTCCCTGCGTTTCAGTGCACGTCTGATTGCAGGTGGAATCGAACGCGTTTTACGCCCAATATCAAGTGGACCCCCCTTCCCATCTTCATGCCAGTGAACGACGGAACAATCACAAGCCAGCCGCCGGGACGTTTCCGCGGAAACGTGGCCGCGATCTTCCAGTCCCGATTCGACACCGGTTCCATCCTCCTTGAGTGTTTCGATATCGGTGTGAATATTGACCATGTACTTGTCGCCGCCGGATGCCTCGCTATCCACGCCCGCCAGGAAGCCTTCAGCCATCCGCACCAGTGCATCAGCACGCTGCTGGGCAACAGGTTCGGGAGTGGCTTGGTCAACGGCGATGCTTTCAGACGTTCCCGCGGGAACGTTTTTTTGTTCTTCAAACAACTGGTCCCCGGCAGCCTCCAATGCCTTTTGCAGCATGGCGCCTTGCTCCGCAGTAAACCGCCCTTTAAAAACCCAGCACCCATCGTCGTCGACATACCAGCTCAGTTCGCGGTGGCCGTGACACCGGTTTTCTTCCTCCAGCGCTTCAATGCGTTTGACCTTGCGGTACAAACGCACCTGGGCTTCAACGTGCGTGGCGGTACCGTGCAGTGCCACCTGCAACAACGCCGATTCGTTCTCGGGCGTCGCCACCCGGGTCATGGCGCGTACCTTGGAGTAGCTGACGCTGCCCTCGCGAAATGCCGCGCTGATCGCCGGTAAGTTCGGCAGGGCACGTGCGACCCGCACCCGTTCGCGGGCGGAACCCAAACTTATGCCGCACTTCCAGTTCAGCCAATGGGCGCATGATTTGAGGCCCGGACCTGCCCAGCCTTCGTTTTCATCAAACTCGCAGATCAGTTCAAGTAACCGATAGGTGCCGGCGTCGAGGTGCGCTACCAGCTCGGTAATGTCGTCCGCCAGGTGGTTCAGTTGGTTAGTGGATGGATTTTGCCGGGTGTTCTGCATGGTTTTTCTCACGATTCCTTCTACTGTATGATTATACAGTATTTGTCGCATTAAATCCATGTTTAAGTAATTTTATCAGTAGGTTAGGGTGAATAAACTAGAGCAGGAGCTCTGCCCCATCAATTGGAAAATGGATCCAACCCCTTTTTAGGCTAGATCAGCATCCAGCCGGCGTAGAGGCCCAGGCCAAAAACGACGTGTATCGACACATTGATCGACCTGACCACGCCGGGACGGGGTGCTTTCGAGGCACATACCCCCACGCCCAGTCCGGGCTGCATGACGAACCAGGGGACAACCAGGGTCACCAGTGCGAATACCAGGGCCGAAGTGAGAGTGGGATCGGCCGACAGCAGCCCCCGCACAACACCAAGATAGACCAACCCGTAAACCACTCCCGTCACGTAATGCGCGATCCAACCAATCAGCCGTTCGTGCTTAACCTCCTCTGAGTCGGCGATTGCCTCATGGATAAACACACCCCTGGGTATGTGACTTACCCAACGGCCAATCATCGCCCAGTCCGCAGTCGGTAGCCTGAACACGTGTTTGACGATCAACGATGCAAGATCAATCGCGATGGTTGCAACAACGCCAATCAGTACGCCTTGGTAAATGGTTTCCATGATCAAGGGACTCACCTTGTTTGAGCCAGGTCAATATCAGTATGGTACACATAATTCAGCTGGTCGGCGGACAGGCCTGGAATTGCGGCAACGCTTCGGCACGTGCAGAAAACGACGACAGTGCCGGGAAATCAGCGGGATCAAAACTGACGCATTCGGTAAATTGTATAAACCGCCAGGCAACAGCCAGGGAGATATCCGCGTGAGTCAGTTGCTCACCATATAACCAGCGACTACCCCCACCTGCCTGTTCTGCAACTATCAACTCCATCAGCTCAAGGGCGCCCCCGAGTTGTGTTCGGAGTCTTTCCAGCCATGGTGCATGCTGCCGTTCAACCGGGCGCTGGGTGGTTTCATAAATGATCTGCGCCACTTTCTCCATCCCCACCATGGCCACGCCCACATACTGCAAAGCCGTCGCATAGGCCTCGGAATCACCGGGCATCAGACGGCGTCCCGCGCACTGTGTTTCCAGGTAATCGATAATCAAGGTGGAGTCGATCAGAAACAGGCCATTGTCCAATACCAGTGTCGGCACCTTGACAGTCGGGTTGATGGCCCGGAATTCTTCGAAGTTTCTGAAAATCGACAGTTCCCGGTGTTCATACTCTATGCCCAGGAACTGCATACTGATGGCCACGCGGCGCACAAACGGTGAATCGAGATATCCAATCAACTGCATAACAAACTCTCCAATAAACGGGGTTAGATTTCCTCTCTGCCCAACTGTTATCGTTCTAACCAGCTTACGAGGCTCATATTGAGCATAGACGCTGCCAGGCGATCGTGCTTTTGGTTCAAATAAGAAGAGGAGTGGGTACACCCGTGTTTTCACACAAATAACAATGGGTGCCCCGCCTGTTGAGTGGAAAGGGCTCTGACCCCTTTTTTAATCACTGCGGATATACTATGGCCTGAGTCTTCAAGGGAAAAAGCATTTACGATGAAATCATTCACTCAAGTATTTCTCCTGGTACTCGTATTCAGCCTGCCCGCGTCAGCGGACGAGGGTCAGGCGGGCCTGGACTATTGGAACAGGATCGATAGCGACGCCATCACGACGGAGTCCGGTCTTCAATACAAGATCCTGGCACTCGGTAAAGGCCGCAAACCTAAGGCGAATAGCGAAGTGACCGTGCATTACCGTGGTCTGCTGCTCAATGGCATGGAGGTCGACAGTTCATATTCAAAAGACGAGCCGGTCAAAATCCACTTAAAGCGAGCCATCGAGGGATGGCGCGAGGGTATCCCGTTGATGCCGGTCGACAGTGTATTTGTTTTCCTGATTCCACCTGAGCTGGCTTATGGTGAAAAAGGTACCGACACGATACCACCCAATGCGTCCTTGATATTCATCGTGGAGTTGTTCCCGAAGAAATAGACAGACAGGGTGTAAGAGATCCGAAAACCGGAGTCAGATTCGAGTTCTTAAGTCAGAGAATGTCTGACCTCTTCACCTCCAAATTCTGTTACGCTTTCGCCTACTGCCCTATTGATTCAAACCCAGGTGAAACTATGATCAATCGGTTTGCTTTACTGACCATTCT
>JAPHTE010000170.1 GCA_026196445.1 Lysobacterales bacterium | reverse complement strand
CTGGAGCTGATATCGGACGTCTTTTGTACGAGGTCGTAATTCCAGGTCAGCGGGCGGCCCATTTCGGGCATCTGCGCCCACTCCACGTGCCTTGAACCAGCGCCGTGACAGGCCTCGCAGCCCACATCGATGTCCGACCAGGTCGTGTTGTAGCTATCGGTTTCGATGTCGTAGTTCTTTTTCAGGTTGGTCGAGTGGCATTGGGCGCACATGCCGTTCCAGTTTTGGGCGGCGTTGGTCCAGTACAGCCAGTCGTCTGGTTCCACCGGTTCAGCAGGCGGGACCCTGAACCACTTGTTATCGCGGGAATCCCACGCCAGTGGCAGGGTCTGCAAGCGCCCGCCGGGAAATGGCACCAGGTATTGTTGCAGGGGGAACCAGCCAAAGGTATGGGTGATCTCGTATTCGCCCATCTGCCCGCCCACGCCGTTGGTATAGACAAAAAACCGCCCGTCTTTCCTGTAGAACCGTGAGGTTACACCGTGCACGGTAAACTCGGTGTCCTCAAAATCACCCAGCACGGTGGTCTCAGAAGCCACGTCCATGGCCATATCGTGATGGGAGCCTTGCCAGTTGTCGTATTCCCGGTTGTGGCAGTCACGGCATTCCACGCTACCGACAAAAGTTGCTTTCGCAGCAACAGCGCCGGTGTGGTCCTCGCCTGAGCCCGCGAAGTAATAGGCTGGCAGTGAGATGCAGATCAGCAGGGTGGCGGTCAGGCCCGCCCATTCCCAGGCATTTGTCCTGTCGGTCAGGCTGCTCATGCGTCCTTCACGTAAACGACCTGGCTGGCCTCGAAGGAGGAGCGTCTCTCGAGCTGGCTGGTATCCACTTTGAGCACGTCGTTCTCGATGGTGACCTTGTACAGGTCCAGCGCACGCGGCGCGGGGGGGTTGATGACTTCACCGGTGATAGCGAACTCCGATGAGTGGCAGGGGCAGATAAAGCGGTTTTCCTTGGCCACCCAAGGGACCGTGCAACTGAGGTGAGTGCAACTGCGGGACATGGCCAGGAAACCACCGTCTTCCAGCCTGGCCAGGTAGAACTTTCCGCGTACAAAGGCGCTGACGGTACCGGGCTCGAAGTTGTCAACCGGCCCGGCTGTAATCACGGCATCGGCAGCGGTGGCATCGACAACCGGCTTTCGCGGTTTGAAAAAACGCGTGGCCAGTACGGCCACTTCGGCTACCGTGATGATTCCCAAAAAGGCCCATAATCTATTCAGGAATGAACGGCGGGTAATAGATCCTTTTTGTCCGTGTTTCTCGTTCATAGCGTACTGTCAGTCCTGTATCGTTTATTCAGTGTTCACCAGAGTGTTCAGAACAAGGCACATTCGCGCAGGTATGGTGGTGCTATGCCATGCAAATGCAACGCCGTGGAGGGCACTGTGGTGAGTACCCGTGTGGCGGGCATGGTCTATGCCCGCTGAGTTTGCTATATAGGGCAGACAGTACACTTTACCCCGTCCACATCAGTTGCATGCCCGTGCCGCGGAACCAGACGCCGATCAGTGTGAGGGTGACAAAGGCAGTAATGAGCAGCGTAAACAGGGCCTGTACAGCTTCGTTGATATTGGCGCCCAGCACTTTTCTGGCCAACAGGTAAAATCCTGCAGCCAGGGCCAGGATGAGACCGAACGGCAGCAAGCCGGTGCTGATGAAGCCGGGCGGCCCGACCATTTGCGCGGGCAGGACGTATTCGTCGAGTAGCACGCCCCCGATGCTGAATATCATGGCCAGCACCATTGCAACGAGCACCAGCCTGCGGCCCCTTGCCGATGCGAACCAGACCCCGGAGGTCACGGCGTCGTAGCGTATGAGCGGCAAGGCCAGCAAGCCGAGTAGAAGGGCCAGTGGTATCAGCAGGATTGCGAACACCGGGTGGAAATGCATCAGCAGTTCCTGGATGCCCATGAAATACCACGGCGCCTTGGTCGGGTTGGGGCTCAGTCCCGGGTTGGCCTGGTCGGTGAGCGGCGCGTTAAAAAACATGGCGAGTAGAAGGATGATGGCGCACAACAACAGGGCCATGCTGACCTCGCGCATTATCAGGTGTGGCATAGAGTCGACCATCTCGCCCTTTGTTTGAGGGTCCTCATTGGTCGTTTTCGGGATCACCAGTCCCTGCGCCTTACGCACTCGCCAGAAGTGAAAGGGCAGGGCGAACAACAGCAGGGTCGGCAGGATCGCGGTGTGGATGGCATAAAAATTGACCAGGGTCTGGGGTCCCGCCTCGGCGCCGCCCAGTATCCATTGCTTGATGCCTTCGCCGACACCCGGCAGGTAATCAAGCATCGAGGTGCTGATGGTGATAGCCCAGAAAGCGACCTGGTCCCACGGCAAGAGGTAACCGGTGTAGTTTGACAAAACGACCGCCGCCATCAGTAGCAGGCCGATCACCCAGTTCAACTGGCGCGGCGCCACGAAAGCGCCAGTGTAAAACACCCGCAACAGGTGCAGGAAAGCGACCAGGATCAGCGCGTTGGCGCTCCACCAGTGGATGTTCCTGAGCAGTTGTCCAAACGGCACCTGGCTGTTCAGATAGAGAATCGAATCATAAGCCCGGTCCGGAAAGGGCTCGTATACGAACTTGAGCATCAGGCCGGTAGCGATCAGCAGCAGTACCAGCACCATGGCCATGCCGCCCAGGCCCCAGGTCAGGGTAAACCTGAGCGTGCGTTCCGGCACCGCACGAGGCCGGAAGTGCAGCAGGAAACTGCGAAAGTGGGTGCGCTGATGGAGATGTTTACTCAAAAGGGTGGACGCTCGTATTTATTCTCATTTGGGTTCATGCAAACCAGCAGCAGGCTCATGGGGTAAGTCATCCGTTAATTGTGCCATGTCCGGCATAACACGGCTATTTTATAGTGAATCCATCCACAATTCCCGACAAGCGTGGACCAGGTTTTCCGCTCGCACCGCACCGAGAAGGGTACCTAAACTGTTGTGGTCGAAACAGGAGGAGGGAATATGAATAAGTGGTTTTTGCTTGGGCTTTGCGTTCTGTTTTGCAGAACTGCGGATGCGAGCAGTTTCCGCTGTGGCAGGAAGCTGGTGAAAGTGGGTGAGTCCAGCAACGCACTGGTCAGGAAATGCGGTGCTCCTGCACGGAAATACAGCGCCAGGGAAAAGGTCAGTGAACACGGCCGCCAACGGGACACCACCGTTTCCAACTGGGTCTATAAACGTAGTGGAAAAAAGGACATGATCGTTTCCGTTCGTGGTGGCACGGTGGTGAGGATGCAGGTCGATTGAAAGGGGCTCAGCGACAGCCGGAGTGGCTGCCAGCTTGAAACCGTGTAGGAAAATCGCCCGGTTTGCTGCTTGAACCAATCCTGGCTGGACGTGGAGGATTTCGCTGGCTATAGTTTAAGTGTCCATGCTTCACTTCGCGCATGATATGGGCGGGACTCAAAAACGGGGAAAGGGTCAGTCACGATTACATAAATGCTCACATTGAATCAGTCCAAAAGGGGGGGATCATGATTCACATACTCATCATTGATGACCAGGCACTGGTCCGTACAGGCTTGCGTCACATTCTTGCCAATAACAGCGAAATCACCAAGGTAAGCGAAGCCTCGTCGGGAGAGGCGGCACTCAGCCGTTGCAGGAAGCTACGGCCGGACGTAATCCTGCTAAGTGTCAACCTGCCGGGCTTGAGTGGGTTCGAACTCACCAGGCGATTAAAACGTGCACATTCAGGCGCCGGGATTATTATCCTTGCCAAGCACGCCAAGCCGCCGTATCCGGCCCGCTTGCTGGACGCCGGGGCCGCTGGCTACCTGACCCGGGATTGCGAAGCCGAGGAGTTGATGAAGGCCATCAGGGCGGTTGCCGGCGGCCGGCGGTATATCGGCAGCAGGGCCGCCAAGCAACTGGCCTTGTCAATGCTCTCAGGTTCCGGTAGTGGGTCGCCGTTCGAGGATCTGTCCGCACGTGAGATGGAGGTGATGTTAAAACTCACCGATGGCCGGCGGATTCCGGACATCGCTTCGCTGCTTTGTCTCAGCCCGAAGACGGTTTCAACCTATAAATACCGTATCCTGGGCAAGCTGGGTGCGCGCAGTGACGTGGAACTCGTGCGTATGGCAATGCGTTATGGCCTGGTGGAGAACGCCTGACCAGAACCGGAAAATATACGGGGCAGGTTCAATAAATGAGAAATCCAGTTGAACCTGCCCCTATTCAGGTCTGCCAGAGCATCTTTATTCCGAAGGCGGTGGCTTGAGCGTGTAGATTCCCTTGGCGTCTTTTTGAGGCACCACTGCCGCAGGCTGTGCCGGCTTTGGTTTATCGGCTACTTTCTCGGGCGGGGATTTCCCGGTCTCTTCGGCCTGTTGCGGTCTGTCCTGCTCGTCTTTCTTGGCAACCTTGGGCGTAGCATCCTTATCAGCAGGTTTCGCATCTGGCTTGGAGGTATCAGCCTTGGCCGGGTCTGCCCTGCTGGTTCCAGGTGCCGGCATTACAACCTCTGCTGTTTCGGGCTTGTTTGAAACAACGGGCTTGCGTGTAGCCTTCTTGCGGGCTGTTTTTTTGCGCGGTGCACGCTTGGTGGTCGCGGCTGACTTGTTGTCCCCATTTGTGGTTTTGTCCGCTTTTTGCGGTTGTGCTGCAGTTATTTCAGCACTCACCCGGTCGGGTTGCCCCGCGTCTGCGGATTTGGCCGGAGCCTCTGATTCAGGTTTTTGCGCAGCTACCGGTGCCTTTGCTTCGGTCGGTTGACCTGTTTCCGTTACCGGCTTGTCAGCTGGTTTGGCGGATTCTTTTACGTCTTCGTTTTTTTGCGTATCTGCCGGGTCAGTCTTTGCAGCTTTTGGTGAATCAGCAGATGTTGGGGCCGGCGGCTTGTTTTCAGCCGGCGCCGATGTCTTTTGATCGACCTGGTCACCTTGCGCCTGGCTGTGCTCGGCGCGTGGTTTTGGTCCACCGGTTTTATATGGCGAGCGCCTGCGACGGCGTGTCGGGCGGCTGCCGCCTTCCTTCTGGGGCTGCTTTGCGTCTGTTTTGCTTTCGCTTTGTGTTTCGCTCTTGGCGGCTACCGGCTGGGACGCCTGATCTGTTTTTGCCTGGCCCTTGTCCGCCTGTTGCTGGTGGCCCCGCCGTTGCTTGCTCTGGTCAGGTTTGTTTTGGTCCTGGCCGGACTTGGCCTGGGTTTTTTTGCCTGGACGTTTCTTGCTGGTTCGTCGCTGTTGTTTTTGCTGGCTGTCGGCTTGAGCAGTCTTGCCGCCCTGTTTCTTGCTGGTCTTGCGGCTTTGCTGCTCTCGCGCTGGACCACGCCTGGACTGTTGGCCGCCACGCTTGCCGGCAGTTTGTTGACTGGTATTTTTGCGTGATGCGGCTTTATCGGCCTCTTCTTCGTCCGCGTGCGAGAACAGCATTTTGGCCATGCGCTTGAACAGGCCTGGGGCCTTGGCGCTATCACGTTCCGGGGCAGGCCGGTCGGGAACGATGCCCTTGACGGCCGGGGCTGCGACGACCACGGCATTGGCCTGAGAGCGTTCATTGGCGACCACTTGCGGATCGGGCTTAACTACACGGTCGTAGCTGGGGGTTTCCGTAACATCCGACTTGCGGACGCGCAGGATTTCGAATTGAGGTGTCATCATGTGCTGGTTGGCCAGCATAACGATCGGTACGTGATGGCGTGATTCGACTTCGGCCAGGGCGGAGCGCTTTTCGTTGTGCAGGAAGTTGATCACCTCGGTGGGCGCCTGCACGATGATCTGACCGGTATAGTCTTTCATGACCTCTTCCTCAACCAGCCGCAGGATTGAAAGGGCCAAAGATTCGATGCTGCGGATCGTACCGTGGCCTTCGCAGCGCGGGCAGGTTTCCTGGCTGGATTCACCGAGCGAAGGGCGTAAACGCTGGCGTGACATTTCCAGCAGTCCAAAACGGGAAATCCTACCGATTTGAACACGTGCCTTGTCGAGCTGCATGGCCTGGCGCAGGCACTCTTCGACTTCGCGCTGGTGCTTACGGCTGTTCATATCGATGAAATCGATGACGATCAGTCCGCCCAGATCGCGCAGGCGCAACTGGCGGGCGATTTCATTGGCGGATTCCATGTTGGTATTGAACGCTGTTTCCTCGATATCGGAACCCTTGGTGGCGCGCGCCGAGTTGATATCGATGGATAACAGCGCCTCGGTACGGTCGAAAACGACCGCACCACCGGACGGCAGGTGCACGGTGCGTGCAAACGCCGATTCGATCTGTGATTCGATCTGGTAGCGGTTGAACAGCGGCACCTGATCGTTGTACAGCTTCAGCTTGCCGAGGTTATGCGGCATGACCTGCTGCATGAATTCACGCGCGTCGTTATAAACGGTTTCGTTGTCGATCAGGATTTCACCGATGTCGTTGCGCAGGTGGTCACGCAGCGCGCGGATGAACAAGTTGCTCTCCTGGTAAATCAGGAAAGGGGCAGAGCGCTGGGCGGCGGCCTGCTCGATGGCAGACCACAACTGTAACAGATAATCGAGGTCCCACTGCAGTTCGTCGGCGTCACGCCCGACACCGGCGGTTCGGACAATGATCCCGACGTTGTTTGGCGTCGTGACATTTTGCAACTGCTCGCGCAGATGATCCCTGTCGTTACCAGTGATGCGGCGCGAAACGCCACCCGCGCTCGGGTTGGTGGGCATCAATACGAGGTAGCGTCCGGCCAGCGAGATATAGGTCGTCAGGGCTGCGCCCTTGTTGCCGCGTTCTTCTTTCTCGACCTGGACGATGATTTCCTGTCCCTCACGGACGACATCGCGAATAGCGACTTTGCCGTCTTTTTTGCCTGAACCTTTTACATAACAACTCGGGCAGATCTCCTTCAGCGGCAAGAAACCGTGCCGCGTGGAGCCAAATTCAACAAAACAGGCTTCCAGGGACGGTTCGACGCGGGTGATCTTTCCCTTGTAAACGTTTGATTTCTTTTGTTCCTGGGAGGGGACTTCTATATCAAGGTCAAACAGGTGTTGACCGTCGGCGATAGCCACACGCAACTCTTCTGGCTGAGTTGCGTTAATCAGCATTCTTTTCATTGTAAATTCCTCGGATACCCCCAACCACGGCATACAAAGAAACATGACGAATATGCGCCATGTTTCCACTCTGCTTACCCGGTGATGCTTTGCATCGTTTCCGGGGGTACCTATGTGTTTTCATCACCGGAACATTATTTTCTTATGGTCCGGTCCGCAGATGGCAGCGTTTCTGTCTGCCATCAAAAATATGTCTTTCCTGCTTTCAGTTCGCAGGTGAATTCGTCTATATCCGCTTGTCGTACAACGTGTAAACTATCGCTGTGTCGGAACACAAAGCCCTTTTAAAGCACGGTTAAGCGAGATAATCGGGCAATTCCGGAGAACAATTCGGCGGGGCGAATTCGTTGTCAGGGCAATATAGCAGTGTTTCCATTTTACATCAATCAGTTGGGGCCCAATTGAAAACAAACAGGGCAAGTTCATCGGTAAGTCACGTCGAAGTCCCTGAAGACCGGGCGGGACAAAGGCTGGATAACTTCCTCTCGGCAAGGCTCAAGGGTCTGCCGCGTTCGGTAATTTACCGGATCATCCGCACCGGCCAGGTCCGCGTCAATGGCGGCCGGGCTAAACCGGCCACCCGCCTGGAGGGTGGTGACAGGGTGCGCATACCGCCGGTTGCGGTGCGTGAAGGCAAACCTGGCCAGGTACCACCTGCAGTTTTGAAACTGCTGTCAGAAGCTATTTGCTTTGAGAAACACGGTGTCCTGGTGCTGGACAAACCTGCCGGTATGGCTGTGCACGGAGGCAGCGGCCTCGGCTGGGGTGTGATCGATGCGGTGCGTACCATGCGCCCGGGGATGAGCGTGGACCTGGTGCACAGGCTGGATCGCGAGACCAGCGGATGCCTTTTGCTGGCGCTTGACCGGGAAACCTTGCGGGAGTTGCATGAGCAACTGGCCACTGACCGCATCGAAAAACGTTACCTGTGCCTTCTCGATGGCCAGCTGAAGGAGGACCTGGTCGAAGTACATGAACCGATCGGCCAGTTCCAGCGCGGCGGTGAGCGCTTCATGCGGGTGGACCCGGCGGGCAAACCGGCGTTTACCACTTTCCGGCTTTTGCAGCCCTACGGCGACTACAGTTTTGTCGAGGCTACCTTGCACACGGGCCGCACCCACCAGATTCGCGTGCACGCAGCTCACCTGGATTTGCCGCTGGTTGGCGACAAGCGCTACTCACCTGCTGCCAGGCAAAATTTCTGGGCAGACAAGAGTTGCAAACGCATGTTTCTGCATGCTCACCAGTTGCGGTTTTTTACACGGGACGGAGATGAACAACTGGTCAGTTCCAGGCTGCCGGACGATTTACGGGCGCTGCTCGATAACCTTTGATGCAACGCGTCACTCTCTGATGCAGCGCGTTAGACCCAACGTGTACAGGACGTCTTTGCGGACAAGCGTTGCGCGGTCCGGAATCCAGTCCAGGCGGTATTGAAAAAATGGATTCCGGCTTTCGCCGGAATGACGGGGTAAAGTGCGCCGG
>JAPHTE010000343.1 GCA_026196445.1 Lysobacterales bacterium | reverse complement strand
ATCTTTTCTATAGCTTAATTCTCTACTCCGTAGATACCTGCTGCTTTAACTTTGGGAATCGAACCGCTGCGCAGTTAGATTGACTCAGCCCATCCCTGGGCTTCGCCCTGCGGGCGCACTTCGTGCGTCCTAATCTGATCCCGTCAGATTGGTCTGCCCCTGACCTCCACTTTGTTTGTGTTTCCTGACCGCATTTCAAACAATCGTTTACCTAACTCTTTCAGAGGCTGGCGAGCAAGCCCTCTTTCCAGGTCGGATATTCAGGCAACCAGTTCAGGTCTTGCAGAGCGCGTTGGTTATCGGCGCCCACCTGGGAAACCATCATGTGCTCTGCGAATCGGCCCACCAGCAAACGTGCGACCCAGCCAGGTACCCGCGCAGGCTTTTTCGCCTCAAGCCTGCTGGCATACCAGGGTAACCACTCGCTGACGGGAACCGGCGTGTTATCGACGATGTTATAGACACCATTCTTGTCAGCAGTAAGTGCACGTATAGTCGCCCTGGCGGCGTCCCTGACGTGGACGAACGAGAAGCAGCCTGTACTACGCCCGACTTCCGGGAAGCGGCCTGCTGCCACGGCGTCATGGGTTGCGCCGCCTGGTGCATAGGCGCTTTCCGGACCGCAGAAATGCCCGTAACGTAAGACGGTACCGTTGATTCCCGGCGTGTCCAGCGTCACTGATTCACAAGCCCGGATCGCTGCAACCGCTTGATCGAATCCGGAGGGGGCATGATCGAAAAGCGTGTCTGATTCGGTCGCTGCAGGGCCCGGACGCGGTGCATACGCGAAAGCAATGCTTTGGCTGATTACCCGCCTGGTGTCTACCTTGGAGGCAGCCTGGACGAGCAGGTCGGTGGCCAGGCTGCGCAACCGGTTCGTAGTCGCCATCTGTGTCCTGAGATGCCGCGGGTTCAGATTCGGTGGAATCGACGTGAGTTGGTTGATGACGGCATCCGGCTTGACCGCTTCAAATACCCTTTTAACGGACACGGGGTCGAAAACGTCACAGTCCACGTACGCGTATTGACGTTCGACCAGCCAGTTTTGACCCTCGCTCGAATGGCCAAGCGCAACAAGCTCAAATCCGTGTTCCCTGATCATCGGCAGCAATTGCCGCCCGATGATGCCCGTCGCACCGGCAACAAGAATTTTCATAACACACGCTCCCTGGCAAACTTTGACAATAATGATCGGAATTCGCTGTTCCCCGAGTCGTCGTGATCGCGGTCTGTAATGTATTCCCTAACCCGCTGCAATCCCGGTTTCAATTGGTTGGAACCCGTGGTTTGAAATCTCCGCTGGCTGGAGGCCTTTCCACGTATTTGGCCGTTTTTATGTAGCTAATTATGAAGAGACCGCCCAGTAGCACATCCACCAGGAACGGGGCCAGCGTGGTGCCATCGATGCGTAGATTCAAATACAGCCATATAACGGCACCCGCCGCCAGGAGTTTCTCGGCGATGGCCGGGATCATCAATGGCCGGTAACGTAACGGGTCACCTGCGACCAACAAAAAGGCAAATTGCCATGCCAGGGCAACACCCAGAAACGCGTAGTATTGTTCAGGGTGATTGGTGGCGGGCGGGAAGTCGTGGCCAATTTTTTCCTCCAGGAAATACATCGGCAGCAGGACAACAATGCCATACACCCCTGACCAGAAAAAGACACGTTTTGCAAAATTCATCAGACAACCTGGAAACTGCCGCAGAACATATATATAAGTCTATTCAATCTTTTTCCGAATTCCAGTCGCTTAGAAATTACGGGGTCACCCATTAATTCCCGGGGGTGAATGCGGTAGAAAATCTCTTACTTTCTGTAACTATTAGCAGTATAAGTGTGCACGGCCCAGTATTTAAACTTGAACGGGGAACAGGGTCTGCTACCTGTTCAACGTGGGAAACAAGCCTTCCGGCGAATGGAACCGAGAACAGCCCATCAGGTTTTAAATGGGAACCCTGCATATCGGCCCGCATCGTAAGCCGGGAGTATGCAAATTGGCAATTGGTGCTTCATAACTGAGGTCGCGTGAACATGATCAATGTGCTCATCGTAGATGATTCAAAGTTCATGCGCGAAACACTGAGATACTTCATCGAAGATTCAGGGCATGAGGTGGTTGGGGAAGCAGCCAATGCCGAAGATGCCGTAACGCTCTACAAGCGTTTGCATCCGCAGGTTGTCACACTTGACTACTTGATGGAAGGCCAAAACGGTATAGAAGCACTCAAGGAAATTGTTCAATTTGACCAGACGGCCAAGGTCATCATGGTTACGGCTATCGAGCGCGATGATATAAAAACCCTCGCACTGAAATGTGGTGCTTGCAGTTTTATCAACAAGCCTCCGAATCGAGAGGAACTGTTAAGGGAGATAGAACGTGTAATCGCAGAGAAGCCGGTTGAAAGTGGTTCGTGATCAATCGTGTGCGCAATTATTTCAAATATCCCAAGTGAGAACACCGAAATCGATGTGCAGAAGCTCGCTGTATTCAAGAAAGTCCTTGAGGCCGGTTCAAACAATATAAAGCGTGTGCTCGAATCCATGATGCGTTGTGGCGTAGACAACCGAGCCATGAGAGTGGAAATTACCGATACCTATGAAGTCAGGAATATGCTGGCTTCAAGCTCGAGTCATCACGTTGTCGTGTCAAGTGGACTCGATGGAGACATGGTTGGTAAAGTGGTATTGGTCATGCGCGGTCGTGACTTCAAGGCGGTATGTGAATTGCTGAGTAAAGCTCATCCTTACGCTGTGCTTCCAGGTGTCAGTCTGGAGATCTTACAAAAGATGATACCGGATTGGGTTCGCATGAATTCACCCTCCAGTTCAGATAGTTTTAAAATCCGGGAAATGATGTTTGATGCAGCGGCAGAATTGGCCAATATGGTGTTTTCTGGTTACCTGGGGGCTGTCTACAGTTTCCTGGGTTTGACGACGTTTCACTCGCCTCCGCAAACCAGTGTGGGACTGAAGAAGCTTGATCTCGAATATCGCTTGAGGCCAACCTCCAGTAAACGGCAGATTTGCCTTTGCACTGAAAACCATTTCGTGGCATGGCCCTGTGCGTTCAAGATCTGGTTTTTGCTGATGCCTAGTGAAATGACCTTCAAGGAGGCATTGAACAGAATAGAAGTCGTAGAATCTAGCTGACACGAGACCGTGGCAATGCTCTATCAGGCAATGACGCCGTACCTCGCTTCAGACGCTATAAACCGGCGCGCATGGCGTTCACCAGAAGATCGCTGGTCATGTCGTGCGGTAACACCGACACATATTCGCCATCTCTGCTGACAATGTAGGTTTTCGAAGTATGTTCAACCAGGTAGTCCAGCGCCGAATCGCTTTCTACCTTGACAAAAAAACCGCCATATTGGTTGGCAACTTTTTGCACTTCCTCAGGCGTACCGGTGATGCCGATAAAACCGGGGTGGAAATACGTGGCGTATGCGTCCAGCCTTTCTCCCCGGTCTCTTTCCGGATCAACGCTGATGAAAATCGGCTGCACGGATTCCAGTTCTTCCGGTGTCAACTGCTTCAGGGCCGAGGCGATAATGGTGAGCGTGGTCGGGCACACGTCCGGACAGGAAGCAAAACCAAAATACATCACCACGAGTTTGCCGCGGAAGTCACTCAGTCTGACCGGTTTGTCACCCTGGAAAAGCGTAAAGTCTCCGCCAAATTTGCCCTCGGTTACCTTGACTTTAGTATACCCATCCGCGCTGGTTTCAATTCCAGGACTGGTTTGTGGCAGGTGATACCGGGCTATGCTGATGCCCAGGATAAATGCCAGCAAGGCAATAAGAATTACGGCTATTTTCATATCGGTGCTATGCGTCGGGGTCGCCCACCCGCACCTCAACGGTTTTCTGTGAACCGTCGGCAAATGTCAGCGTCAGGGATTCGGTCGATCCTGCTTTCAATT
>JAPHTE010000037.1 GCA_026196445.1 Lysobacterales bacterium | reverse complement strand
TTTCCCGCTGGATTGGCACACCTTCCTTTGCTTCTACGGCCTGGTGCAGACCATCCGACCAACGCCTGCCCGTCAGCGTACGCCCCGTAAACTCATCAACGATGACGATTTCGCTATTCCTGATGATGTAATCCACGTCCCTGTGAAACAGGTGGTGGGCGCGAAGCCCCGCATTCAGGTGGTGAACCAGGTTCAGGTTCTGGGCGTTGTACAGGCTGTCATCGGGCTCCAGCAAGCCCGCACTGACCAATAATTTCTCGACCTTGGCCATGCCGTCCTCGGTCAGGTAGACCTGTTTCAGCTTTTCTTCGATCGTAAAATCACCCTCGGGGATGACATCGGAGCCCTCCTCCGGAGTCTCGGCCAGGTTCAGGTTGGGAATCAGTTTGTCAATCTGGGCGTAGAGCTGTGGTGTCTCATCGGCGGGCCCGGAGATGATCAGGGGTGTGCGCGCCTCATCGATCAGGATGGAATCGACCTCGTCCACGATCGCAAAGAAATGACCACGCTGAACTTTCTGGTCCGGCGAGAAAGCCATGTTGTCACGCAGGTAGTCAAAACCGAGTTCATTATTGGTGGCATAAACCACTTCACAGGCGTAAGCGGCCTTTTTATCCTCCTGCGCCATGTCGGGAATCACCACGCCAACCTCCATGCCGAGCGCATGGTAGATCGGCCTCATCCAGGCCGCGTCACGACTCGCGAGGTAGTCGTTCACGGTCACCACGTGCACGCTGTTCCCGCTGAGCGCGTTCAGGTAACAGGCCAGGGTGGCCATCAAGGTCTTGCCCTCACCGGTTTTCATTTCGGAGATCATGCCCCGGTGCAGGACGATGCCACCGATCAACTGCACATCGAAATGCCGCAGACCCAGCGTCCTTATGCTGGCCTCTCTTACGGTAGCAAATGCCTCGGGTAACAAGTCATCCAGTGTCTCACCGTCAGCATAACGCTGGCGGAATTCCACGGTCTTTGCCTTGAGTTCAAGATCAGACAGCGCCTTGATGGAGTCTTCCAAAGCGTTGATCTCGTCAACAGTCCGGCCCATTTTCTTGACCAGGCGATCGTTTCGGCTGCCAAAGATTTTGGTAAACAGTGCGTTCAGCATGAGGTTTTCAGCTTTTCCGGGTTGTTATTGAATTAGGGTCTGTTAACAGGCCCTTATGTATAGCCCCGCGAAACAGATGGGGTCAGTTGCCAGATGAAACAAGTAATTCTAACGCAAATGAAGGGTACAAATAGCCTGATTCCGGATTGGATATCAGCGCATTTGCTTGACGAACTGGTAGGGGTTGACCGGCTTACCCCGCTGCAGCACTTCGAAATGCACGTGGGGTGATGAAGCCCGTCCGGATGCACCCATTTTTGCAATGACCTGGCCGGCTGAAATTTCCTCGCCCGCCTTGACCAACAACTCGTCATTGTGTGCATAACGCGTGACGTACCCGTTTCCGTGGTCTATCTCCAGCAGTTTGCCATACCCCTGTTTATTCCCTGACCAGGTCACGACACCACTGGCGACTCCCAGTATCTCGCTGCCCTTGACACCCGCAAAATCGAGTCCTTCGTGTTGCGCCCTCTTGCCGGTGAAGGGATCGTTTCTTTCACCAAACCCGGAAGATATCCAACCTGAACTGACCGGCCAGCCGGCAGGTGTGCGTTCAGCTTCGAGATTCCTGTCCAGCAGCAAAAGCTGCAAGGCATCCAGGCGGGCAAACTGCTTGTGCAGAATCTGTGACATGTGATCGATGGACTCCATCATGTCCATGGCGCTTACCTGGCTGCCCAGGATATTTTTTTCCGGTCCGCCTACCGGCGGTGGCCGGCTGAAATCAAACTCTTCCGGGTCCAGTTGACCCAGTTTCACGAGGCGCTCACCAAGAGCGTCCAGACGGGTCGAGGCAGCCTGCAACTCCGCCAACCGGGCAGCAAGCGCGTTAACGCTGATCTCCTGTTCCCAGGATAACTGGTCCAACAGTTGCTGCTGTTGCAGGACTTCGAGCCGCATATCAGCAACGGCCTTTTGCAGAAGCACCGGTGCGGGTGAACTCCAGCGGCCAATTGCAAACATGGAAAACGCCAGCACTAATACCAGCACGGACAGGACGTGCCTGCCGTGATCATTTTGCAATGTCGGCTTATACTTCTTGCCGATTGCAAGTATTGCGGTTAGCTTAGTCTTCATTTATGTCTGACTCATCTACAAAATCCACCAACAGGCCGGCGAGCATTCAGGCGTTGATGCAAAACCGTGATACCGATTTTGCCAAAATCCTTCAACACGCCAGGCTTCTGAACCGGCTCGATGCGATACTGAAATCCGCCCTCGAGCCTGCTTTGTCGGCCCATTGCCAGGTGGCCGGGTTCCGGGACCATTGCCTGATCCTGGTCTGTTCCAACGCTTCGTTTGGAACGCGCGTACGAATGATTTCGAAACAACTGCTCGATTCATTCAGGGATGAAGGTGAGACCGCAATTGAACGTATCGAAATACGCATCGCTCCCGTCAATCGCCCTCAACCCGATGTCCGCACCAAGCGGACCCTCTC
>JAPHTE010000011.1 GCA_026196445.1 Lysobacterales bacterium | reverse complement strand
CTGAACCCGGATGAAATCGAAGCCAATGAGCAATATGCCCAGATGCTCTGGCGCACCAGCTACTTTGACGAAGCGCTCAAATACAGTTCGAGGGCCGTCGAACTTGATCCGCTATCGTGGCTGAACCTGACCGTACACGCCGGTCTGCGTTACGCGTCCGGTGACCGTGCCGGCGGCTGGAGCGATATGCAACGGGCAATGAACACCGGCTCGGGTGGTAATAACAAGGATTTTCCGCTGCGCCATGCCATCCAGATGTCCATCAGTGACGGCAAGATTGAGCGTGCTATCGAATTTACCAGGCTGCTTGCCGCCACTGACTGGACGTTGTCAGGCGGTGAAAATGCAAAAGATTATTATGCCCAGCTGATTCCCAGCTTGAGTTCAAGGGAAGATACTCTGGCATTTCTCGCTTCGCACCTTGATCAATCGCTCTCACTTGGGTTCGCAAGCCCCTGGGCGACCAACTTATTTTGGGCTGCCTATTACGGTGACTACGAGTTGGCCGAAAATATATTGGAACATGGCACCCGGCTTGACGAGGAACTGGGTGTTCTCGATACCAGTTGGTTTAACTACCCGATCCTCAATCCGCTGCGCAATTCGGAACCCTACAAAAACCTGGTGCGAAAAATTAACCTGGATGAATTCTGGCGGGAACACGGTTTCCCCGTCAATTGCAGACCGCTTGGAGACGATGATTTTGCCTGTAACTAACCACACCTGCGAGAGCCTTAATGAGCTTTTTTGAAGAACTCAAACGCCGCAACGTCTTCCGTGTAGCCATCGCTTACATCATTACTGCCTGGCTGTTGCTGCAGGTCGTGGACCTGGTTCTGGAAAATATCAATGCGCCGGACTGGATCATGCAAGTCTTCATGCTTGCGTTAGCCATCGGTTTCCCGCTGGCGGTGTTCTTTGCCTGGGCATTCGAGATGACACCTGAAGGCCTCAAACGTGAATCCGATGTTGACCGCAACCAATCCATCACTTCGCAAACCGGCCGCAAGATGGATCGCAACATCATCATAGCGTTGTCCCTCGCGCTGGTTTATTTTGCCTATGACAAGTTTTTCACGACAACGCCAGACAGCTTGCCGCAAGAAACACCGGCGGCCAGCGTGGCCGTTGAGAGTAATCCGTCACCGGTTGCCTCACCGGCAACTGGCCCGGCTGAAAAATCTGTTGCCGTTCTGCCTTTCATCAATATGAGCGACGAAGCGGAAAACGAGTATTTTTCTGACGGTATTTCGGAAGAATTACTCAATGTGCTGGTGCGCGTGAAGGGCTTGCGTGTACCTTCGCGCACCTCTTCTTTCACCTTCAAGGGCAGCACAAAGAAACTGGCCGAAATAGGCGAAGAACTGCAAGTTGACCACATCCTCGAAGGCAGCGTACGCAAGGCTGGCGACCGCATCCGTGTCACCGCGCAGTTGATTGAAGTAAATACTGACACGCACCTGTGGTCAGAGACCTTTACACGGCAACTGGATGACATCTTCGCGGTACAGGATGAAATCGCCCAGGCCATTGTCAGTGCGCTCAAGGTTACATTGAACAGTGGAGACCAGATACCGATCCAGACACGCTCGACCGGTAGTATCGAGGCCTACAACAAGTACCTGCTCGGCCGGCACTTGTGGAATCAGCGTGGATATAAATCATTAATTGCTGCAACCGAACCACTGAACGAAGCGGTAACTATAGATGCCAACTACGGTCAGGCCTGGGCAGCCCTGGCAGATGCCTATGTGCTGATACCGGAGTACGGTGCAGGTACAGCAGATCAATACATACCGCTGGCCCACGAAGCCATTGAAAGAGCGCTGGCTATCAATCCGGAATCCGCCCAGGCCTTAACCACCTCTGCCTATATTAAATTCATGTATGACTATGATTTTGAGGGTGCTCACGCTGACATTGAAAAAGCTATTCAAATCGACCCGGGATATGCCACTGCACACCAATGGTATGGTGAGTTATTGGCCGTAGAACGTCAGTTCGATGCAGCGCTTGATCAACTCAGGCTGGCCCGAATTGCGGATCCACTGGCGGTGATCGTGCCTCATGTTATGGGTTGGATTTTAATTTTCTCCGATCGCACGGATGAGGCTCATACCTATTATGAGCAAACCCTGGGGCTTGACCCGCACTTCATTCCCGCCATCGGTAACTTGAGGATTCTCAACATGGTCACCGGCCGGTATGACGAGGCCCGCGCCCGTTGCCTGCAACACGAGACCGCCACGGGAAGTGATCAAACGACTATGCTGGCCATTATCGATGCGCTTGAAAACCCGCAACTGACTGGCAAAGCGCTAAGCCTCATAAAGCAGGACCCTGTCATGCCCGACGGGGCGCTTGGCAAAGCCGCATACCTGATGATGCTGAACGAGCCGGAACTGGCTCTGGACAATCTTGAAAAAGGGTTCGCGAATAGCGTTGGCTATATGGTTCACACGAATCGTATGGATATTTACGACCCCTTGCGTGAAAACCCGCGTTTCCAGGCATTGCTGAAAAGAATGAATTTGTGGCCATGAGTATCTTTCGTAACAATCTGGGCGGGAAAACAACAAGAACCCCGGTGGAGACCTGAATGAGCTTTTTTGAAGAACTAAAACGACGTAACGTCTTCAAGGTCGGTGTTGCCTATGTCATTGTCGCCTGGCTGCTGGCCCAGGTCGCCGACCTGATGCTGGAAAACTTTGGTGCGCCCCCCTGGGTGATGAAGACGTTCCTTGGTTTCCTGATCATCGGTTTTCCATTGGCTATCTTCTTTGCCTGGGCGTTCGAGATGACGCCCGAGGGTGTAAAGCGCGAATCGCAGGTTGACCGCTCACAGTCCATCACCGCGCAGACCGGCCAGAAACTGAACCACACCATCATGGTGATTATGGCCCTGGCCCTGGTCTGGTTCGCCTGGGACAGGTTTGGCGCCACTCCCGAAGCAACCACGCCGGCGGAAGAAACATCGATGGCTGCGGCCGAACCCTTAAATACACAAACCAACACGGCCAAGTCCCTGGCGGTGCTGCCCTTCGTGGCGATGAGCAGCGGTACCGATGACGAGTATTTCGCCGACGGCCTGACCGAAGAAATCCTCAATTCGCTGGCGCAGTTGCCGGAATTGCTGCTCACGGCGCGCACCTCGTCGTTCCATTTCAAGGGCCAGGATATCCCGGTGCAGGAAATCGCCGCCACCCTCGGCGTGCACCATATTGTCGAAGGTTCGGTGCGGCGCTCTGGCGACCGTTTACGGATCACGGCACAGTTGATCCGTGCGGCGGATGGATTCCACGTATGGTCGGAAAATTACGACAGCACCTCGAGTGACACCATCCAGGTACAGGAAGACATCGCTGAGAAAATCGCCGAGGCCATGAACGTGGTGATGGACGACGACAAGCGCGAAGCCATGCGCAAGGCCGGCCTGCGCAACGTGGAAGCCTTTGTCAATTACCAGAAAGCGCAGGAGCTTTACGGTGAAGCACACGGTGAAGTCAACCAGCTCAAATACCTGCGCAGGACCAACGAGCAATTGGAAAAGGTCATTGAAATGGTGCCAACCTACCCGCCGGCCTATATCAATCACACTGATCTTTTTGTGCACATGCTGCTCGATGACAGTGTCGGGCAGGTCAACGAAGGCGTCACACCGCAGGATATCGAAGCAGCCCCGGCCAGGATCATGGAGGATTTGGCCATGGCGGCAGAGAATGCACGCAATTTTTCAGAGCGCAACAACATAGAACTGGACCTGGCGTACGTGAGCGGCGACTGGCGTGGAATACGCGGCTATATCGAACGTTTCCTGGCCGACAACGGCTGCGACGAGGCCACCTGGGCGCCGGGGCTGATCGCGGCATCCGGCCTCTCCAGCCGCTACACCGCACGGGCCCGCGAGATCCGCAAGTGCGACCCGATGTGGTCGCATGCCTGGTTTACCGAATCGCGCGCCTTTTTATGGGCGGGTGACAAGGAAGAGGCTCTCAGGGTCGCCCGTGAAGGCATGGAAATCGCACCCGGGGGGTGGCTCAGTATTGCCCTGGTACGCGCAATGGTCGCCAATGGCCTTTATGAAGAAACTCAACATGCCATTACGACCCGATTCCGCCTGGTTGAAGACAGCCTTATGGCAAATACCCTGAGGTCCGCGGCGATGGGTGAGCGGGCTGCTGCCGCTACGTTTTTCGAGGAAATGATGAGCCTGCCGAATGCACCGCTTTTCAATGAGTCCCTTTACTATGCCTGGGTGGGTGACCGGGAGAACGCCAACCGCCGCGCTGCGCAGATAGATGCACATCCCTTTGGGTCGCAATCCCTGTTACTGCTTGTGTACTGGTGTGCCTGCGGGGCGCCTTTCGATCTCGAGGTCACACCCAACTACGCAGCGAAGGTCGCTGCCACCGGTATGCCGTGGCCACCTGCCTCGCCGGTCGCGTTTCCGTTGAAGGACTGGTGAAAATTGAGGCAGTACTTCTGGCAGTGCCATTGACACAAGTCAATGAGGCAAACTGGGATGTGAAATAGAATATATATTCAACAGGAATCAGAATTTTTAAGTGGAAATGCGCGTTTTTGACATTTATCAACACCCAAAATACGGCATACAAGCCGTACGTCGCGGGTTTTCATGGCTGGCCTTCCTGGCACCATCGGTGTGGGCCGTACGCCGTGGGCTCGGCCTGGTAACAGTAATGCTGGTGGTTACCACCACCCTGATGTTTGATATTGCCCAACTGGCTGGTTCCTGGGTATCCGGCCCGCTCAGCCAACTCCTGCTACTGGCCGGTCTGGTCATAGTGTTCGGGATCAAGCCGGGTTTTTCCGGTTATCGCTGGCACGCACGTGTACTGGAAGAAGAAAAATTTTCCTTCAAGTGCACAGTCGCCGCGGAAAGCCGCCGCCAGGCACTCAAAGCAGCCAACGACGAAAAGTTCAACCAGGAAATAAAAATAGCCGCAGCATAGGCCTGCGCCCCAAGCGGCGTCTTGCGGCCAAAAGCAGCCCTGTTACCTGACCTGATCCGATGTTTAGTTTGGTATTTTCCGAACGAACGGCTGGTCTTTTAAAAGCCGAGAATCAATCGAGGGTGACACGCCAACAATTTTTACCGCATGTGTAATCCTGGCCTGATCTATCAGGTGTAGCCGATAACCTTCAGCACCAGCGGTCAGCAGCCAGCACCCCAGCCAGGCTGTAATTACCCAGCGTCTATGGGCGTTGCTGGTCACAAGGTATATCAGCATGCCAAGAACATTCAACTCGACGGTAATGCGCAAGAACCCGGGACTGTTATCCCAGATTGGAACGCCCAGTATG
>JAPHTE010000296.1 GCA_026196445.1 Lysobacterales bacterium | reverse complement strand
TCAGCCACGGAGATAAACTTGCACCGTCACGTTTGCATCATGCTCATCGGCCTGCTGTTTCTCGGCACCGGCAATGAAGCCCCCGCCTGGTCGTCGCCAGGCCACAATGCGATCGGTATGCTGGCCATCGAACGGTTGCAGGACGACACCAGGAAGCGGCTTGCAGATATCGTCGGCCCACTGAATTCGACAGCCATCAGCACGGCCTGCAACTGGCCAGACGTCATACGCGACGAAGACGCCTGGGAATGGAGCAAACCGTTGCACTATATCAACATTCCACGCGGTAATTTCAGCTACCGGGCAACGAGGGATTGCCCCGACGGCCTCTGCGCAACCGAGGCTATCAAGCATTATGCGGCTGAACTGGCCAATGCGTCCAACGACCGGGAGCAGCGTTGGCAGGCGTTTGCCTGGCTTTGCCACCTGGTTGCCGACCTGCACCAGCCCATGCACGCCGGTTTTGCGGACGACCGTGGCGGCAACGATTTTGAATTTACCTTTGATGATGAAACCATCAACCTGCACTATTTCTGGGACCGGGTCCTGGTTGAACAACACGCTGGTGACTGGGAGAGCCTGTTAAAACTATTGCAGTCAGCACCGGCGCCGGTTCTTGAGCCTGGCTGGAAGCCAGCGGACGTGGATGGCTGGACCAATGAATCACACGCACTGGCAGTGGATGCAGCTTATCCCCCCGAAGAAGGAATCAATGCAGCCTGGGAACAACAGACCTGGAAAATTGCATTTGAGCGCATCAACCTGGCCGCTGCGCGGTTGGCGCTGGTGATTGAGACCCTGTTAACAGACTGAATAGCGGCAGACTCACAGCCATCCAGCCTCATTTGAAACAGGTGCTGGATAGAGCATTTCTTCGCAGAACTGTGGGAGCGGCGTCTCGCCGCGATTTTTCTACCAGTTACTAAACTTAGGCGCTATGGAAACAATCGCGGCGAGACGCCGCTCCCACAGGTTTTAAGGACCGCAGTGAACTAAAGATCACGCGCAATACGAAAACCAATGACCGGCCCGTATTTGTCTGCATCGACCGGAATCCTCACCGCCGCGCGGCTTCGCTTCGGGGCACTCGCCCAGTAACCACCACGCACCACCCGCCGGCTGCAACCGGGGTTGACCCAGGCCGAGCCGTCTACCGGCGCCTTGATGTAGTTATCGTGCCAGCAGTCTTCCACCCATTCACTGACGTTGCCCGAGATATCGAACACCCCGAGCGGATGGAGCATTTCCCCGTCCGAGGTTGCGCCGGCAGGCGCCGGCCCCCAGTGCCCGTCACCGTAATTTTCAAAAAAGGCAGTCCATTCGCGTCCGCTGGGAGACTTGTCCCTTTCCCCCGTCAGGTTCTCCACCACGGATGCCGGTGAACCTTCGCCCCACCAGTAACTGCCGGTACTGCCGGCTTTGGCGACGTACTCGTATTCAGCCTCTGAAGGTAGCCGGTAGTTCTTGCCGGTCTCGCGTGACAGCCATTGCAGGTAGGCCTTGGCGTCATACAAGCTTACGTGCAATACGGGCAATTCCGGGTCCGCTTTCCTGCCGCGGTAGTCATCTCTCCAGCTGACGCCCGAGCGGCTGCTCAAGCGGCCGGCGGTTTCGTTATATACGCTGGAACTGCCGCTTTTTTCGGCCGTGGTCCGGTATGCCGTACTCTCGACAAACTGGCTGAACTCACCGACGGTGACTTCCCTGACGCCCAGTGCAAAGCCCCTGGTAATGGTGACCCGGTGGCTGGGTTCCTCATTTGCGGAACGTTCACGCGAGCCCATCCTGAAGCTGCCCGCAGGAATAATAACGAGTTCGGGCGCCGTACCGCCGAACTTCAATAATTCATCCCGGAAGGTCTGTCCGGGTTTTAGTCCACCGTACAAGCGCACTTCCCTGAGCCGGTCACGCAAGCCGTCTACCAGCTGTTGTTGCCCACCCAGTGCGATCAGGTCGATGATGAAGAAATCGGCCTGGTTGAATTGTCCCGAGTCCATGGCGGTAACGGCTTTCTGCTCGAGTTCGAGTGCATACGCCTGCTTGATGCTTTCAATTTCGGCTTCAGTATCAGTGACGGCACCCTGTTCGGACCCGGCGGCCACGGCTTCACTCATCCAGGTCTCCGCCAGTTCAAAGTCGTGTTCCCTGGCGGCGAGCAGCGCCTGCCCCATCAGGGCTCGCTGGACCCCGGCCATACCATCCAGGGCCGAGGCGTTGGTCGGCTCCAAGGCCAGGACCTGCTGGAAAAAGTAGCGGGCATTGTCGTGATCAGGCTGCAGGATGCGGCCGGTCTCCAGGGCCTCGTCACCCGACTTCAGCAAGCTGGCTATTGCGCCGTGCGACTGCAGGCGCCTTTGCGCCACATCAAGACCACGCAAACCCGCGTTGACCGACTGGATGACCTGTAAAATCTGCTCGGCCCGGACGTAATCGCCAGCATCCATCAGGCTGTTGGCATCGGCCAGTACATCACTGAGTAACGATTCCAGCTGCCGGAACAGCGTGGCGTTGGCAGGATCCCCGGCCAGGCGTGACAACAATCTTTGCAGCTCCCGGTCCTGTGCTTCATCCGGGAGGGCCAGGTCCGCATGATCCACGGCTTCTGCCGCGGCCGTACTTGGCACGGCCAGGCTCATCTCCCATTCGTCCGTGGTCACCTCGCCCAGGCGCTCGATCCGGCGGCTCTCGGAAGCATCACGGGCCTGCTGCTCTCCTGTTTCCGCAGCTTGTTCTTGCGCCTGTGTATAAGACACACAGGCGACCATGCTGAAGAAAATCAGCAATGGCAAGTAACCGGGATTATTCCTGCTGGCAAACATGCAAATTCCCTTGCCTGTAGCCCCCATCATGTTAAGGTTTGTGCAAAATACTCTATCGGCGCATCTGCAAAAACAACCTTAACCCAGAAGCCCCCTAACGACAAGCATAAGAAAATACAGCAAAATCCTGAACAAACAACCAATAATCATTGGTTTAGGAAGCGGATTATCACACCCTCAATGATCTATCAAAGCGAAATCGACACGGCGCAAACAGCGGCCAACCATCCCGTTATGGTCGAATCTGCCGACCAACTGAAACGCTCGATTAAAACCTGGTTGGAGCTTGAAGTGCTGGGATTCGACACGGAATTTGTCCGCGAGAGAACCTGGCGTGCCGATCTCGGATTGGTGCAGATTTCCGATGGCAAGACCGTGTGGCTCGTTGACCCGTTGAAAACCGGCTCGATCGAGCCGTTGTCGGCCTTGTTCACAAGGCCCTCCCAGGTCAAGATCCTGCATGCCCCGTCCGAAGACCTCGATGTCCTGCTTTACACCACCGGCGCTGCCCCGGAGCCCCTGTTTGATACGCAGACTGCCTGCGCCCTGCTGGGCCAGTCCCTGCAGATGGGTTACCACAACACGGCCGAATGGCTGCTCGGTGTAACCATCGACAAGGGTGAAACACGCTCGAATTGGTGTAAACGTCCGTTGCGGCCGGCCCAGTTGCATTACGCAGCGCTGGATGTATGCCTGTTGCCGATGATGTACCGGGAGTTGAAACGACGGCTCGATGACCTGGGCCGTGGTCATTGGCTGGACGAAGAATGCGCCAGGCAGGTACAACGTGCCACGACCCCTGTGGACCCCGAACAGGCGTGGAAACGGATCAATGGCAACGGCCGCTTGGATGGGACCTCACTGGCAATACTGAAATCACTCGCCACCTGGCGCGATCTGGAAGCGGAGAAACGCAACCTGGCGCGTGGTTTCTTTGTCAAGGACGCCGCCTTGCTGGCGATTGCACAGCGCAAACCAGAAAATCTCGAAGCACTGGCAAAAGTCAATAACCTGCCGCCAAAAACACTGCAAAGACAGGGGCCGGCCATCATCGGCATGGTCAAGAAAGTAGTCGCACAAGGATTGACCGTGCAGCCACCCAAAATATTGACGCCCGCGCAACGCAGGTTGTTATCCGGCATGAGATCACTGGTCAAGAAAAAGTCCGCCGAGCTGTCCGTGGAACCCGCCTTGCTCGCCCCGAAGCGCGAACTTGAGAAGCTGGTTTTGTGGTCACCGGGTGAACCGCTACCGGAACATTTCACCGGCTGGCGTGAGGATGTCATCACCGGTGAGTTGGTGGCCCTGAGTGAAGGAAAAGCGGTGCAGGCCGGGTGATTCGCGCAATGTTCTCCAGACAATACTCGCTGGCAGTTGATGGCTGATTTCAGTGCACGCGGCATCAGCAACATCAGC
>JAPHTE010000064.1 GCA_026196445.1 Lysobacterales bacterium | reverse complement strand
ACTTTCAGTGTGGCCATCCCTGATGAGCAGATAACCATGCATTTGACCATCGAGGAGCAGGGCGACAGCTGCCCATGATTGTGGCGCTCTGACGGGTGCGAGAAGCAAGACTGAACAGCCTCAGGAGGAGGCCAGATGAAGCGAAGCAACTATGGATTTTCACTGATCGAGCTGATGATTGTCATCGCAGTGATTACGATATTGGTCATGTTGAGTTATCCGTCCTATGCAAACTTCATTCGCAAGGCGAACCGGGCCCAGGCCCAGACGGCGCTGCTGGACTGGGCGAACCGCCAGGAAGTCTGGCGGGCTGACCATCCCAGCTACAGCAACGCCATAAACCCGGCCAATACCGAGCATTACACCTATTCCATCGTCAGTACTGCCACGTCCTTCACCTTGACGGCTACGGCTATCGGAAGCCAGGCGACCGATACGGAAAAGGGTGTAAGCTGCGTCACCATGACCTTGCTCCAGGACGGTACGACCGGTCCGGCCGGACATGAACAGTGCTGGGGAGAATAACTTGCCGCTGCAAGTCTTTTTCTGGTTGCTGGTAGTCCTGGTCCTGTCGTTGGCGTTATCACAGATACGCCACAGAAGGAAAATAGCGCGCCAGATTGAAGCAGGTATTGCCTGCGCCAGGGATATTGTCAACGCCACGCCGGAAGGCGTTGTTACCAGCGACAGGGCAGGAAAGATTTCCAGGTTCAACCAGGCGGCAGAATCCATTTTCGGATACGAAGCGGACAATATTGTTGGCAAGGACGTCATGCTCCTGTTGGCGGAGGAATCTCACGAGGTATACAGGCAGATAATATCGAAGGCCGGTTCAGACCGGTCCGGAAGCAGCTTTGAACTCATGGCTTGCAAATGTGACGGTACGCGCTTCCCCGTGGCCCTGACCGTCCATCATATCCGGGAAAATGGTAAAGATGCTGTGCTGGGAATGTTCCGGGATATCAGTGCCCGCAGGCTGGCCGAGGTGAACAGCCGGAGAAGCCGGCAATTCATGGAGTTCCTGCTGCAATCGAGTTCCGTCGTTTTTTATACCTGCAACATGAAGCACGGTACGACCATCAGTTATGTGAGTCCCAACGTCGAGACCTTGCTGGGTTACAAGCCTGAGACAATCATTGGCACGGCCGCATTCTGGCGCCGGTATGTTCACCCGGAGGAATGCCAGCACGTTCAGGCGAACTGGATGCCAGGACAGAACGGACGGCTGGAAGAGTTTGAATATCGCCTTAAAACTGCTGACGGGAGCTATCGCTGGATTGCCGATGGCAGGATCGTGGTCAACGATGAAAACGGGGAACCGAACCTGCTGATTGGTTGTTGGGCAGACATACAAAAAAGAAAGGAAATGCAGCTTGATCTCGAACTGCAACAGGAACGGCTTCGAATCAGCTCGAAATGCGCCAAGTTGGCGATCTGGGACTGGACTATCAAAACAGGAACGATTACATGGTCCGGACACATCCAGGAAAATTCCGGGTTGAAGGAAAAGGGGGAAATGAGCTTTGATGAATTTATCGCGATGGCACACCCGGAGGATGAAGATTCCCTGCAGTCAGCGTTCAAAAACAGCCTGGTTCAGGATGAGCCCCTCGACATTGAATGCCGGGCTGTGTGGCCTGACAAGAGTATCCACTGGATACATATGACCGGCGAATTGGTCAACGACGAGTCTGGCTGCCCTGTCCGCATGGTTGGAGCCCTGGATGACATTACCGTTCAGAAAAAATTACGCGTGGCCTCGCCTGCGGGTGTGCAGGTGGCATAAAACGCCATGCCTGTACTCATTTACAGTTTGACTCACCCGGATTCGAATGCCTTCTGCCTACTCCCCCCCAATCCCACCGGCAGTTGGCGTTCGGGTCCGGGTTTTTCCTCACCGCGCCAAACCAGTGCAGCAACAATACACTTGAAAGCTATTTTCCGGGCCAGCAATTGGCGACGTAGTCCTTCACGCCTGCGGCTGCAGGCTCCAGCTTGGGCACCAGGGTGTTGATGCTGGCCCAATCTGCTTTCTTGCCCGTGGTCTCCAGCTCATAGCATAAATCGGCGAGTTGATTTGCGCCCACGGTACGGGCCGATGATTTGAGCTTGTGGGCATGGAAGGAAACATTCTTCGCATCGTTTTCCGCATATGCCTTCGCGATATCTGCAAGAATTTCGTCCGTCTGGACAATGAACTTCTGCAGTATATTCAGATGCATATCCGGGTCGTTACCGAACACCGCGACCAGCGCTCCAGGGTCCACCTGGGCCGCGTCCTGACCCGTTGCTTCGAATCCTCCACCGGAACTCGCGTCATCCGGTATTTCAGCTTCTGGTTGCGGCGATGAATCCGGGGCAACGGTATCGCCGGCCGATTTTTCCAGCCATTTGATTAGTATCGAAAACAGGACGATCGGTTCGACCGGCTTTGGAATAAAATCCACCATTCCGGCGTCCAGGCAAACCCGTCGATCCTCCTCGAAAACGTTGGCTGTCATCGCCAATATCGGGGTCGTTACATTAACCGTTGGCGTACTATCAGCAGAGAGGATCAATCGTGCAGCCTCCAGGCCGTCCATCTCCGGCATCTGTACATCCATCAATATCAGGTCATAGACGGCATCACGGGCCATTTCCACGGCCTGCAAGCCGTTTTCTGCAGTATCCACGATCAAGCCCACTGCATTGAGCAAGGCGACCGCCACTTCACTGTTAATGGCATTGTCTTCCGCCAGCAGTATTCGCGAACCCGCATATTGATTCTGCAGGATTTCCTCGGCATTGGCCTTTTTGACCGGAGCCACGGATTGCTTCAGGCCATGGGCGTGTCTCAACCGCGCCGTAAACCAGAAAAGACTGCCTTTCCCCAGCTCACTCTCTACACCAACTTCACCTTCCATGAGTTCTGCGAGTCGCTTGGTAATGGCCAGGCCCAGCCCGGTGCCCCCGAATTTACGCGTTTTCGACGAATCAGCCTGCTCAAAGGTCCTGAAAATACTGTCCAATGATCCGCTTTCTATACCGACACCGGGGTCCTGTACTTCGAACCGCATGAGCACCGCATCATCCATGTCTGACAGCTTTTTGGCCCGCAACACGATGGTGCCCTCGTGGGTGAACTTGATAGCGTTCTCGACATAATTGAACAGCGCCTGACGCAGGCGGGTCGAGTCACCACTGAGCCAGTCAGGCGTGTCATCTTTTTCAACCTCAACCTTCAATCCCTTGGCATCGATCTGCTCTCTGAAGTAAGTCTTGACATCATCAAACAACTCATCGATCAGGAAGTTGGATTGTTCCAGTTGCAGCTTTCCAGCCTCAATTTTTGAGATGTCCAGGACGTCACTGATGATCGACAGCAGGTGCGTGGCGGAGGATTCTATCTTGGTCAGCCGAGAAGACTGGTCGGGACTGGGTTTATCGCGTTGTAACAGGTGGGTGAGCCCGATAATGGCGTTCAATGGCGTGCGGATTTCGTGGCTCATATTTGCCAGGAAGAGGCTCTTGGCCCGGTTGGCGGACTCCGCTTTTTCTCTTGCAATCGCCAGTTGCGAAGTGCGTTCTTCGACCAGCTCCTGGAGATGGAAACGGTGAGCCTCGAGTTCCCTGGCCAGCTGCCGTTTCTCGGTGATGTCTTCCTTGATGGCCACGTAATGGGCGATTTCGTCATCCTGGTTCCGGATGGGTGAAATAAACGCATGCTCGACAAATTTTCTGCCAAGTTTATCCCTGTTGTGGAATTCGCCCTGCCAGGTTTTGCCGCTGGTCAATGCCTGCCACATGGACTGATAGGTTTCTGGTGGCGTGTCACCCGAATTCAGAATCCGGGGGTTACGTCCAAGGACCTCCTCTCTGCTGTAACCAGTGGCGTCAACAAAAGCCTGGTTGACATACTCGATTTCAGAACGGAGGTTGGTGATTACGATGCTTTCCGGGCTCTGCTCAACGACCAGGGCCAGCTTGCGCAGCTCGCTTTCCATGGCTAACCGCTTATCAATATCGCGGGCGGTAGCGACAAAAACGGGTGGTTTCCTGTACAGGTACTGCAGGTGAACTTCAACCGGGTACATGGTCTGGTCTTTGCGTCGATGAACGGTGGTGAACGTCACTTCTTCACGTTTGCCGTCTGATAACTCTTCTAACACTGCAGAAAAAGACTCCGGGCTGAATTGTGGTTCCAAATCCAGCGGAGTCATGCCCCGGAGTTCCTGCATGGAATACTCCGTGTTACTTTGTGCCGCTTTATTGACGTCAACAAAGTTCAATGTCTGTGCATCAAAGATGTAAATTTCAGACATGGATTGTTCGATGACCCGGCTCATTCGAAGATTCTTTGCTTCGAGACGCCGGCGTTGTAAAGCGCGCCACATCTCTTCCGAGATCAACCGGACGGTTTCGAGGTCCTGTTCCGTGTAGTCCGT
>JAPHTE010000465.1 GCA_026196445.1 Lysobacterales bacterium | reverse complement strand
CGGCCGTTGTGCAGGGCAATCTTGACCGGCTCGTCACCGGGGACAAAATCGCGGTCGATCAGGTAGCAGTTCGGGTGTTCGGAATCGACCAGGCTGCGCATGATGTCTGCATGGAACAGTACATCGGCGTCCAGCACCAACACGTCCTTACCGGCGTTCAGTATCTCGTGCGCCGCCAGCAGGCTCAGCACGCTGCCCTTGTCGAAAGCGGGGTTGTATACGAACGCCACCTCGGGCCGCACTGCCAGCGTGCCCACGTAATCAACAATCAAACCCGCCTTGTAGCCCACGACAAGCGTGGCGTGACAAATGCCCTGCTCGAATAGAATTTCCAATTGACGCTCCAGCAGGCTGCGCCCGCCAAACTCCAACAGGCATTTGGGTAACCCCTCGGGGTTGAATTCTGCCAGTCGTTTACCCTGCCCGGCGGCGAGAATGATAGCGTGCATTTTTGCGTCCCTGTTTTACGGATATTGTAACCCGAGGACGGTAAAATTGGATTAAAAGGGTTTATCTGACCCATTTTGCGCAGGGCACGCGCCAGACCAGGTAATAACATATCAAGTAGTTGCAGGATCCGTAATCTGGTGAATCTAATTCACCAGGTAAGCGCCTGCTTTTTTTCAGAACACGCCGTTATGTTCAGGATGAACGGTAGATCGCGGACGCAGGACGCGCAGGAGCTCCCATCCCTGGGGGCTCTTCCGAAACATCCCTGTTTCGTAAGGTTCTGAAAAAACCAATGCACTTCCCTTGAATGTAGATCATCGTTGTGACAGATGAATACCCCAATTTTGGATGATTTGCCATCTGAGAAACTGGCCCCAGATCAAATGAGTCAGCAGTGAAAGGAGCACACAGATTTGTTGGTCTCAAATCAATTGTCCACGTGCAAAAAAAATGCCCGGTCAAGCCGGGCATTTTTCACTATTTGGCAGTATCGACGAATCAGTCGTCCTTGCCGACCTCTTTCATGGACAGCCGCACGCGGCCCTGCTTGTCCACCTCGAGAACCTTGACCTTGACCGTCTCGCCTTCCTTGACCACGTCGGTGACATTCTCGACACGCTCGTCAGAGAGCTGCGAGATGTGCACCAGGCCGTCACGGCCCGGGGTCAGGGAAACAAAGGCGCCGAAGTTCATGATCTTGATGACCTTGCCTTCGAAGATCTGGCCGGGTTCGATATCGGCGGTGATCTGCTCGATGCGCTTGCGGGCCTCGTCACCTGCCTTCTTGTCCACCGAACCGATGGTGATCGTGCCGTCGTCGGCGATATCGATGGTGGCACCGGTTTCCTCGGTGATGCCGCGGATGGTCACACCACCCTTGCCGATCACGTCGCGGATCTTGTCCGGGTGGATCTTGATGGTAACCAGGCGCGGGGCGTACTCGGACATTTCGGCACGTGGCTCGGAAATGACCTTGTTCATCTCACCGAGGATGAAATTACGACCCTCGTGGGCCTGCGACAAGGCGATACGCATGATCTCCTCGTTGATACCCTCGATCTTGATATCCATCTGTAATGCAGTAATACCTTCGGCGGTGCCGGCTACCTTGAAGTCCATGTCGCCGAGGTGATCCTCATCACCGAGTATGTCACTCAGCACTGCAAAACGGTCGCCTTCCTTGATCAGGCCCATGGCGATACCCGCCACAGGTGCCTTGATCGGCACACCGGCATCCATCAATGCCAGTGATGTGCCACACACAGATGCCATCGAACTGGAGCCATTGGATTCGGTGATTTCAGACACCACGCGGATCACGTATGGGAAGTCCTCGACGCTCGGCAGTACAGCAGTCACACCGCGGCGCGCGAGCCAGCCGTGGCCAATTTCGCGACGTTTGGGTCCGCCGGCGAAACCAGTCTCACCTACGCAGAACAATGGAAAGTTGTAATGCAGCATGAAGGGGTCTTTGTACTCGCCGTTAACCGCGTCGATCAGTTGTGCGTCACGGGTGGTACCGAGGGTCGTGGTCGCGATGGCCTGGGTTTCACCACGCGTGAACAGGGCAGAACCATGGGTGCGCGGCAGGATGCCCGGCTTGACCGTGATCGGCCGTACCGTTGATACATCTCGACCGTCGATACGCGGGTTGCCGGCCAGGATGTGATCGCGTACCAGGAATTTCTCCAGCTTGCCGAGTGCCGCCGAAACATCGGCGGGTGACGGTGCTTTTTCGTCTTCTTCATCGCACAGGGATTCAATAACGGATGCCTTGACTTCCGCAACGGCGGCCTGGCGATCCATCTTGTCAGCGATCGTATATGCCGCCTTCAGGCCCTCGCTGGCAGCAGCTTCAACTTT
>JAPHTE010000246.1 GCA_026196445.1 Lysobacterales bacterium | reverse complement strand
GCTCAAGCCTGATGCTGTCGGCACAGGCCATGGAACAGCCGTCTACACCACGTTACGACGAACTGGTGCCGGGCTTTGGGCAGACTGAGCCTTCTGCGCAACAATACCTTTTCGAACCCAACCGCCGCAGTCTTTTGCACGCGCGTTTACGGCTGGACGGACAGTCGGCGTTGTTTGATCAATTCGAAGCCAACCTGGCGCGGCAGGTCATTACCGATGACAGGTTGAGCCAGGAATACGCCAGCGACGAGATCATCACCGAGAATAATGCCAGCACACTGGACGGGTTGACCATGCAATTCAACTCGTCCGTGTCGAACGGTACGCAATTGGTGTGGGGTGGAGAATATTACACGGATGCGGTGGACAGCAGCCGATATTCCCGGTTTTCTGACAGTGCTGCGAAAACCACGGCCAGGAGCCGCTTTCCGGACAATTCCTCGATGGACAGCGCTGCGGTTTACCTGTTTGCCGAATGGCCGGAAATGGGCCATTTGCAGTTGAATACCGGCCTGCGTTACAGCTGGTTCAATATCCGTCTGCCAGCCAGCGACACCTACGATGCTGTCCACTTGTCACCATCCGACCTGACCGGCGACATCCACGCGGTCTACCCGGTTTCGCCTGACTTCAAGCTGGTTGCAAACATCGGCCGGGGCTTCCGTCCGCCCAATATATTTGATCTGGCGACACTCGGCCCGCGCCCCGGTAACCGTTTCAATATTGCCAACACGGACCTGGACCCGGAAAGCGTGTGGAGCTACGACCTTGGCTTCAAGACGGAAACCGGCAACCTCGAATTCGAAGTATTCGCTTTCTACCTGGATTACTCCGACAAGATCACCTCTGTTTATACCGGTGAAGTAAGCGATGACGGGCGCGACATCATTCGCAGCGAAAACCGCAATAACGTGAAAATCCACGGCTTCGAAGCAGGCATGTACTGGGCAGCAACGGGCAACCTGAACGTCTACGCAGTGGCAAACTACAGCCACGGTAGAGAACAGGACCTGGACGGGCCCGGATTTCCAGCCGACCGCATCCCACCGCTCAACGGTAAGCTGGGGCTCGAGTATTTCATCAATGGCGATTGGCGCGTCGAACCCTACTGGCTGTTCGCCTCGAGCCAGGACCGGCTGAGCCCACGGGATATCAGGGACCCCCGCATAGACCCGTCGGGAACGGACGGCTGGGGCACCCTGAACCTGCTATTGGACTGGCAGGTAAACCCGGCTCTGAAACTGGGGTTGCGGCTTGAAAACCTCACCGGCAAAGCTTACCGCGAGCACGCCTCCGGCATCGATGCGCCGGGACGAAATATCGGTTTCTGGGTGAATTACAGCATTCCCTGATCAGCGGTTCAGGTGCTTTTTAAACCAAGCGGGTCATTCGGATCGACACCGTCCATGAACTGTTTCGTGCGTTCAAGGTTGGTGAGCTGGTAAACAAGCCCGAGCCAGTTGGCCACCAGCGCCTTGGCCGTGTCGCCCCAGGTGTTGTCCAGCAGTACTTTGATCTCGGGCTCCGGAAAAACGGGCAGCTCCCAACCGTCATCCCCTGCTTGTGACACCTGCGCCAGGTAGTGCCGAACCAGCCCGCAGACCTGCCCGGAAAAATAGTTTTCCGGAAAAGGCGGAGCCTCATCCAGTTCACCTGCAAGAAAACGCACAAGCTCGCGCTTGTATTCCTTGAGCAGGCTACTGAGGTCGTACTCGGGGTGGCCCTGGAAAAATATGATCCGGAACTGGTCCGGGCTGACCGCCATGTGCACGCCACCGTCTCCGCTTTCGACCAGCACGGTCAAACCGGCGTCCTCCAGCTGTTGGCGTGAAATGTCGTTATGCCTCGAATGCGGTACATTGAAACGCGTGTTGACGCCCCTGAGCAAGGGGTGCCCCGGCACACAGATACGGTGGTCGTACACACCCCAGCGCTTTTGCTGCAAGGGCTGGCGGTCGATACCGTACAATTGCTTCAGCAAGGCGTGCGTCGCCAGGCAGGAACACAGGGTCGACGCCACGTTCTGATCGGCCCAGCGCACCACTTCCATCAACGGCTGCCAGAAAGGCTCCTGGTCCAGCAACGGACTGGCAACATTGGCGCCGGTGATGATCAGCGCATCCAGGCCCTTAGCTTTCAGATCCTCAAAATCACAGTAGTATTTTTCGATGTAGGCCAGCGTTTCTTCGCTGCGCTGCAAACCGGGCAAGGAAAACGGGTAGACATAAAACTGGGCGATGCGGTTACAACTTCCCACCAGGCGGATGAACTGGCGCTCGGTTGCGCCCAGCGCAGCGTCCGGCATCATGTTCAGGAAGCCGATGTGCAGTTCGCGAATATCCTGGTGTATCGCCCGCTCCAGTGGCATGACCTCGTGACCCTGTTCACGCAGGCGGGAAAATGTCGGAAGTTCAAGGTGCTCTACGAGTGGCATGTTGTCAGATCAATCCTTTTGGGTAAAAAAATGGCCGGGTTACACAGCCCGGCCATTTTTCACTGAATTCAGCCCGGCTTCAACCACTGGCGATGGATTTACCCATCGAACCCAGGTCCTCACAGGCTTCCTGCAAACGCTCGACGATACCTTGCTCACCGAGGCGCAGGTAAGCACGCGGGTCGTACATCTTCTTGTAGGGCTGGCCTGAATCCGGGTCGATCTGGTATTCGAACGCGCGCGAATTCTCTTTCACGAACGCACCGACCTGCTTAGAAAACGCAAACTGCGTGTCGGTATCTATGTTCATCTTGAACACGCCGTAACCGACCGCTTCGTGGATCTTGGCTTTCTCGGAACCGGAACCGCCGTGGAACACCAGGTGCAGGGGGTTCAGTCCCGTACCGTGGGTCTGCTGTACCAGGGTTTGCGAGTTCTTGAGAATTTCGGGGCGCAGTTTCACGTTGCCGGGCTTGTACACACCGTGCACGTTGCCAAACGAGGCCGCGACCGAGAAATGCCCGATCGGATCGAGCAATGTGAACGCGCGCAAGACGTCTTCCGGCTGGGTGTAGAGCTTGGAGTTGTCCGCGGACTCTTCGAATTCGCCGCCGATACCATCTTCTTCACCGCCGGTAACGCCGAGTTCGATCTCCAGCGACATGTCGATCTTCGCCATGCGCTCCAGGATGCGGGCGCTCTCGCTGAGGTTAAAATCGATGTCTTCGGCCGACAGGTCCAGCATGTGTGAGCTGTAAAGGGGTTTGCCGTGGATCTCGTAGTACTTCTCGCCCTCGTCCAGCAGGGCTTCGATCCACGGGATCAACGCCTTGTTGGCGTGGTCGGTATGCATGGCGGCGCAGATACCATAGTGCTCGGCGAGCAGGTGCGCGTGCTGGGCCGCTGATACCGAACCCATGACCTTGGCCGTGAAGGCGTCTTCCAGGCCCTTGCCGGCGTAAAACTGTCCTCCGCTGTTGGATAGCTGGATGATGATATCGGAATTGGCCTTGGCCGCTGCTTCCATTACCGCGTTGATGGTATTGGTGCCGGTCACGTTGACCGCCGGCAGCGCATAACCGCCTTCCTTGGCCGCGTTGACCAGTGTCTTGTAATCTTCGCCGGTAACAACACCGGGCTTTAAACTATGCTTTGTCATGGGACTACCTCTTACTCCATTTCTTCAGATTCATTGGTTGCTTTCAACCCCAGCTCCTCGCCATTTTCATCCCAGGTGCGAACCGGGCTACCTGCCTTGCCGTCCTCGTAGGGTGCTTCCATTTTCAGTTGTCCGTTCTGGTGCCACATACGAACCAGGCCATCCTTCTTGCCATCGATGAAAGCCGCTTCCATCTGGACCTGGCCGTTCTCATACCAGGAGCGAATCTGGCCGACTTTCATGCCGTCCTTGTAGGTGGCTACCGATTTTTGTTGTCCGCCCTCGTACCAGGTTTGCAACAGTCCGTCTTCCTTGCCTTCCTTGTAGGTGGCTTCCTTGATCAGTTGTCCGTCCTCAGACCACAGGCGACTCAAACCATCTTGCTTACCGCCCTTGTAGGTGGTCTCCTTTTTCATATTTCCATTCTCATACCAGTGGCGGGTCAGACCGTCTTTGTTGCCGTCTATATATGTGATCGAGCTTTTCAGTTCGCCGTTTTTATAGCGGGATTCCGCCGTCCCTGAAAATGTCCTGGACTCGTCTTTCAGATATACAACACCGTCACGCGTTTCAAGCGAACTACTGTCTACAACCTGGTCCTTGTCCTGCCCACAGGCCGTGAGAAGCATGGTGGCACCCAGCAACATGACAAACTTCTTCATGGTCAAACTCCTTAAAATTTATTAACTGTCCCGCCCGGAACTCGAAGGCACGTCGAAGCCATTAACACGACACCGCGCATTGTATCTTGTCTTTGGGTCAAATGTTACACTCGGCGCAGGAACGGCCCGGGTACATTATGTATTTAGAACACCATGTATTTGAAACACTTCAATCTGTCTGAACGGCCGTTTGCGATAACGCCGGATCCGCGCTTCCTGTACATGAGCCACCGACACCGGGAAGCACTGGCGCACCTGTTGTACGGCCTGGGCGAAGGCGGCGGGTTCGTCCAGCTCACAGGCGAAGTGGGTACGGGCAAAACCACCATGTGCCGGTGCCTGCTGGAAAAGATTCCGGACAACGTCGATGTGGCCCTGGTGTTGAACCCCAAGGTGACTTCAATCGAATTGATCGCCACCGTGTGCGACGAACTGGGTATCGAGTACCGGGAACAGGATGCCAGTGTCAAGAAGCTCACCGATCTTTTGAACCGCTATCTGCTGGAAACGCACGCCAGGGGCCGGCGCACTGTGCTGGTCATAGACGAAGCCCAGAACCTGAGCACCGACGTGCTGGAACAAATCCGCCTGCTGACCAACCTCGAGACCCGCACCCAGAAACTGCTGCAGATTATCCTGATCGGCCAACCGGAGTTGCGGACCCTGTTGCAAAGGGATGATATGCGCCAACTGGCGCAGCGGGTAACCGCCCGTTACCGCCTGGAGCCAGTCACCCGGGAAGAAACCGGTGCCTATATCAAGCACCGCTTGCACGTCTGCGGCACCACCAGGCCAATTTTCAACAAGGCAGCGGTAGATTTGATTTACAGGCTGTCCGGTGGAATTCCCCGGCTAATCAATGTGTTGTGTGACCGTGCCCTGCTCGGCGCCTATACCGAAGACAAGTTACAAATCGACAGAAAAATTGTGCGGCGGGCGGCTGAGGAAGTACTTGGCGACGAGTTCCCGCAACCTCGCACAAGGCCTTCGTTAATGCTCGGCAGCGTGGTTTTACTGGTGCTGCTGGGTATCGCCGTTTATGTCTATTGGCCTCTTACAGGTCCGGACCAGGCGTTGATGCAGGCGACAGACCAACCGGTCCCGGAAATACCTGCGACTGACACGGCTGGTGATACCCCGTCAATACAGACCCCGGCCGCCCAATCCCAAGCTGCATTGCCGGATGCAGCCGCCCGGAACAACGCGGAGAGCCAGGCGGGAAAGCTGTCAGAAGCGTTGCAAGCGGCAAACAGTTCCTGGTCACTGGCTGCCTGGACGGAATTGTTTGCCCGTTGGTCTGTCAGGCTGCCTGCTGCCGTCGAGCCGGATTACTGTGTTTTTGCCCCCGACATGGGATTGCGCTGCCTGTTTGAACACGGTTCCTGGGGCTTGTTGCGCCAGTACAACCGGCCAGCGATCCTGGTACTGAGGCCCGGAAGTGGTTGGGCTGTTCCGGTGGTTCTGCAACACCTTGATGGTGGTATGGCAGAGTTGCTCGTTGGTGACGAACTCATGCGCCTGGCTGTCGGCGACGTGGACCGTTATTGGCTGGGTGATTTCACTATGTTGATGCGGTCACCGCCCAATGGGCAACTGGTGCTCAAAGCCGGGGACCGGAACCCGGATGTCGTTTGGTTGCGCCAGTCGCTGGAAGCGGCACTGCAGGTCACGCTTCCCACTGGTGATCCGCAACATTTCGATAACGCGTTGCTGAACCAGGTCATGGACTTTCAGCGTAACCACGGCCTGACACCCGATGGCGTGGTGGGTAAACAAACACTGATTCAACTCAATACCTACACCGCCAGGGATGTGCCCCTATTGTCGGTTGATTCTTCCTGAGCAGCCAGATTATGTCCTATATCCTCGATGCACTAAAAAAGGCGGAGCAGGAGCACGATATCGGTGCGGTGCCTGACCTTGCGACACCCCACGAGACCGAGCCACCTGAAACACGTAATAAACCGTGGTTGTGGGTGTTTGTCGCGCTGCTGGTTGTCAATGTCATACTGGCTGTCATCTTGCTGAAAAGCAGGGTTGCGGAAGAGGCCGTAACAAAACAGCCTATGCCTGAACCACAGCCCGCCCTGGTCGACAGTCAGCCGGCGCAACCGGTTCAACCAGCCAGTGCAACCCCAATTGTCGAAAGGCCCGCTCCGAAGGAACAGACAAGTATGGCGGCAAACAGGCCTGCACGAACTGCTGGCGAGGTCGTTTTGTTGCCTGAACCTGTTGCCCTGCCGGATCCTGGCTCAGAGCCGGCGGCGGAGACACAAGCGGGTATATTCACGGATGTCACGACAACCGCGGGTGACGCTTCGAAAGTACCGAGCTGGTTTACGCTGCCGCAGGCGTTTCGCAACAAGCTCGATCTTCCTCGTGTCGACGTTCACGTATACTCGGACGAGCCTCAAAAACGCTTCATCCTGGTCAACCTGGAAAAGTACCGGGAGGGCGAAACACTGGCTAGCGGACTGGTGTTGGAAGAGGTGTTGCCGGATGGCATGGTCATGTCCTACCGGGGCGAGCGCTTCAAGGTCAATAAATAGCTTCTCATCCAAAGGGGATGTAAGTCATGCCAATACTTGATGTAGGTCAAGTTTGGGGCAAGTTGCCTTTGCTATGCTTCACATGTTTGATGCGTCTTCACTATGGGGGAACAACACTGTTTTCCGGGCGTTGATAACGGTGGTACAGCTTGACAAACGTTTAAGGTGTTCTCAACTGATAATAACGAGGCATATGTATGAAAGTATCGAGTTTTAGGAAGTTACTGATGGTCTTCGGCTTGCTCGTCTCGATCGTCCTGCTGGGCGGTTGCACGGGTGATGACGGAGCAACGGGACCCCAAGGACCGCAAGGTGCACAGGGTGAACAAGGTCCTCAAGGTCCTGCTGGCCCTGCAGGTGCTGATGGTGCTGATGGTGCTGATGGTGCTGATGGCGCTGATGGTGCTGATGGCGCAGACGGCGCGGATTACGATCCGGTTGCTGCCGTTGAGCCTGAATCGTGCCCAATCTGCCACGGCGAAACCAGCACGGAAGAACACCAGGCCATGTACGATGATTACCTGGACGGTCTG
>JAPHTE010000160.1 GCA_026196445.1 Lysobacterales bacterium | reverse complement strand
TGAGTGTGAGCTCGATAATCGATGGTGCTTTGAGCATTTTAAATGATGGACCAGATCCGTCAGTTGCCGGTGACCAGCTCAAGGCAAGCCACCGATAGAGCAACGACAAGGGTTGCCTTGCCATTGCGACCCTTAGTACCGGTTAAAAATGGCGCTCATCAATGCAAGAAGGCTTTTCAGACAGGCTCTCTTCAACCTGTTCTTCCAACAGCGGGTGACTGTATTTTTCCAACAGCTCATCGATCAATAAATACAGATACCCGATCAGCTCATCCGCCGCCTGCTGGGTGAGGTGGGCGTCGTTAACGCCGTATTTCTTCAACATAGGTTACTCCTTAGGCCGTTTTTTGTTTCGAGGGGACGGGGATGGCGAAGCACTCAAAGTAGAGCTTTTCATCAAGCTGGGTATATTCCCGCTCGGCGGCCACGTTAAGTAGCTCGGACGCCAGGGCGGTCAATACCCTGTAGTTGCCTAGCGCATGTTCGCATAAGGTCACCATCAGCTCTGGGGTCATTAACGCAGCATTACCTGCGCTGTGAAGTCGGTGCTTCAAGCAGCCCATCAGCTCGTCTCGTGAGGCATATTCCGTCGTTAGCCGGGTACGGATCCGACTGCCCAGCGGCAGCAGATCGTCTTGACGCAGCTTGTTGAGGAGCCGTTTATCACCTGCCAGCACCACGCTGAGCAGGTTGCGGGAGTCAAAGTCGGCGCTGGATAGCAGCCGCAGCTCATTCAGGACGGCCGAAGGCGCTTCCTGGGCTTCATCGATCAGCAATATCGGACGGGTGAGTGTGCTGTCCATGTGCGCCAACCAGCGTTCCCGTAACTTGGTAAAACCACCCCAGCGGTTATGCGGGCTGAGCTCGATACCGAACAGGTCGCCCATTTCGCGGTAAAAATCAGCCAGGCGACCGCTGGGCAGGCTGATGACGCCCACACTGACATCACGCATCGCATTCAGCCGTTCAGCCAATAGCCGCAAGGTGACACTTTTACCGGTGCCAGGCTCGCCGCTGATCAGCGCAAAGCCACCCTCGCGGATCAAATTTTGTTCGACCCGCCAACAAAAGGACTCGACTTTCGGTTGCCGGTAGAGCGCTTCCGTGGGAATGTCCGTCGCAAAAGGGTTCCACTTTAATCCATATCTGGCCAGTAAATTGTTGTTCATTGATGCGCTCCATCGGTGGCGGTTGGGATGTCGTCTTTGGGTATATAGCTCGGAGGAAGACCTGTTGCGGCATAATCGGCCATCAGCTGTTTCAGCAAGGGCGCGATGCCGGCGCTCGTTGGCGAGGCCTCAGACGCGGAGTTCATGGGGGTTATTGTCCGTCTCAGCCCCGAGGCGTTAGCGGATTTATCGAGCGGGTAAAGGGGGCACAACACCCGGTTATCCTGAGGATCCATCAGCGACAGGTGGCTGAGATCCCAGCGTGCATACTGCACGGTGATAGACGCCAGGTAGCGATACTGATGCGGAACCTCGAAGCGCTGGCCGTCAATCGATACCGTGCCGTCACTGCGTCGTTGTTTGCGGGTGAGCTGTTGCCGGAATGCCTGGCGCAGCCGGGCACTGTCAGGACTTTTACGCCCGACATCGGGGCCCGCCAAATAGCGGTCAATGGGCGAGCAACCGAGCTCGGAATGGGGCTTGTGGTGATAGTCGCCTTCGAGCCAGGCCTGGGTCGCCTCATTGAGCAGCGCCAGGGTCAACTCCGCCTCCACTTCCAGCATGGGCAACAGCCGCCCCTCGATATGGGTCCAAAAATATTCCTGCTTACCGTTTTGGTACGGGGAATAAGGGAGCGTGGTCTGGTGCAAGATACCCAGCCGTTCCAGACCCTGGGTGAACTCGGCACAGACCATCGCCGCGCCATTGTCTGTCATCAGGGCGCGGGGTAATTGGCGGCGCTGAATCGCCTGGGCAAAGCCATGCACCAAGCTTTGAGCGGTTTCATCCAGATACCACTGTGCATGGCACATCACCCGTGATCGGTCATCAATAATGCCGAGCAACATCGGGGTTTCCCAGCGGCCATCAGCCGTGAGGATCTTGCGTGAGCCGTGGTGAAAATCCAGATGCCACAAGCCATGAACATGATCAACTTCATAACTGCGCACTTCACGACTTTCCAGGCGTTCCTCTGCAGCGAGGGTTCCTGCGGTTTCACGCTTCTTGATACGGCGCTGTTTTACCATCCCCTGGGCTTTCATATGTCGCCGTAGCGTGCTGTAGGAGGGGGCCGCACCTAACCCCGGTTGCTGTTGACACAGGATCGCAAAATTATCGTTATGCAGCTGGTAGCTCCAGCATTTGTGCGCCGTATACTGCGTTAACAGCGCCTGTTTCATGGCGGCGGATAGGGTCCGGGATGCGCCGGCATCGTCTCGCCGTTTTGTTTTCAACGCTCGGACCGGATCGGTTTCCCGCCTGGCGCGGTAGAACCAGCGCTCAAGGGTGGATAACCCGAACGTCACCGGAAGGGCCGTGATGGGATGCGCCCATGTTTTTTGAGCCAGCTGATGCAGTGCGTCTTGTAACCGCCCCTCGGCTGGAGGCGACGCGAGCAGCGGGCCGATAACGGCAAAGCGAAATCGAGCCCACCGGGCATGATTGGATGCGGTGTTTTGTTGGTTAATGGTCTTGTCTCCTCGTAGGTTCCACTTAAAAAATCGGTGCGCTGGAGCCTACGGGAAACGGATTCAGGATCTCAGTGGCATATTGTGCGTATCGTGATGGACCCTCAATAAGGCTGAATACTCAGCGGCGCTAACGTGCGCAACAGTGCGGTTAACCGTTGCCGGATACTCCCCGCTGTAAAGGCGCGCAGTAACCGGCGAGGGTGCGGCTCAGCGGCGACATCCGGGGGGAAATGCGCCTTAGCCACGGCCCAAAATGCGGTGCTGGGAAAGACCTTTTTCCACCATGCCCGCCAACGCTTTCATGTGGACAGCGACAGCGACAACCCAAAGCGCCTGGCGAGGCGTTCACACCCCCGCTCATCAGGTGTTAAGCGAGACGCACAGAGTAGGACAATGAGTGCTGACGCATAACGGCGACGCCCAAGGAAGCGAACCGAAGGGGGTGTTGTTCGACGGCGACAAGTGGCGCAGCAAAAGCTGAAACGGATGCGGTACAGTGGAGAGACCAGAGACGCCAAGCCGAACCCAGACCGCGCATAATTAGCCTGATGTAACCGGCCACTGCAGTGACGACATCCCTGGTTTTTTACGGCAGTAGCAGTACTGAGGTCAAGCGCGAATAAGCGGGCATGAAAATCAAGGTTGCCATTGATTGAGCAAGTGTGCGACATTCTGAGAGTCTCTGTATTTATGGTGAAAACAGAGGTAGCCCTCTCACGAAGTTTAATCAAGCTTTTTGAGGGGGTTTTTTATTGGTTCTTCGCGGGTTAGGGTGAAATAAGAAAGAGACGGTGGTGCGTTCCGGTTAAGCTGTTGTTGACCAAAACTCCAGTTCAACCAACACCACCGC